>JAJZSC010000251.1 GCA_021849995.1 Bacillota bacterium
CTCACAGAACCGTACGCACGGGCCACGTATACGGCTCCTGACTAACCTCAGTCACTTAATGCCGGGCGAACAAGAAAAAAAAGCACGGAAATTTCCGCGCTTAGGATGAAAGCTATATCTTATCCATGAAATTACGAAAAAGAAAGCTTTTTACATTCTCCTGTATTTCGCCTTTCCTTCATCGTAAAGGTTATTTCCTTCGCTATCGATAATAACAATTGCCGGAAAGTCTTTAACCACTAAACGGTGGACAGCCTCCGGACCAAGTTCGGGATAGGCTATAACTTCAGCTTGTTCTATTTTTTTGGCTAGTAGTGCACCTGACCCTCCGATAGCTGCAAAATATACCGCTCCATGTTCCTTCATGGCTTCGATGACTTCACCGGAACGCAGTCCTTTCCCGATCATTCCAGTAAGACCTTCAGCAATCAGTAAGGGTGAGTAGGCATCCATCCGACCGCTGGTAGTAGGTCCAGCTGATCCAATTACCTGGCCGGGCTTGGCAGGAGTCGGTCCAACAAAATAAATTATCTGGTCTTTCACATTAAACGGAAGCTCTTCACCCTTCTTTAAGGCCTCAATCATTCTCTTATGAGCTGCATCCCGTCCAGTATAAATTATTCCACTTATTAGTACATTATCGCCGGCCTTGAGTTTGGCCACCTTTTCCTTTATCAAGGGAGTTTCAAGCCTTACTGTCTCCTCCATTACATATCCCTCCCCTTAAGTGTGATCTCTTTGTGCCTGGCTGCATGACAGTTTAAGTTTACAGCAACAGGCATACACGCTATGTGAGTAGGATATACCTCCAGGTGAACAGCCAGAGCAGTAGTAACACCGCCAAAGCCTTGAGGACCAATTCCAAGCTTGTTTACCCGCTCTAAAATTTCTTTTTCAACTTTCGCTAGACGCTCATCCGGATTCGGCTCTCCAACTGGGCGCAGAAGAGATTTTTTGGCCAGATAAGTGGCCTTCTCCATGGTCCCTCCGACACCCACCCCGACAATAATCGGCGGACAGGGGTTACCACCGGCCTTATCAACTGTATCCACCACAAACTGGATTGCTCCTTCCAGTCCTTCTGAAGGCTTGCACATTTTGAGGGCGCCCATGTTTTCACTACCTGCGCCTTTTGGAGCTACAGTAATATGAAGCTCATCTCCTGGAACCATATCATAGTGGATTATAGCAGGAGTATTATCTCCCGTGTTTTTGCGTTCAAACGGGTCATTCACCATGGATTTTCTCAAAAACCCATTGACATAGCCCCTGCGCACACCTTCGTTAAGGGCATCATGCAAAGTTCCTCCGGTGATATGCAAATCATGACCGATCTCCACAAAAAGGACGGCCATCCCGGTATCTTGGCACATCGGGACCTGCTCTTCCTCGGCTATAGTTGCATTCTCAATCAGCCTTTCAAATACCTCTCTACCAAGTGGTGACTCTTCTTGAGCCAGGGCCTGTCTAAAGCTGGCCATAACATCCGAGCCAAGATTGTAATTAGCTTCGATACAAAGCTTCTCGACAGCTTGAATAATCTCCTCTACATGGATTTCTTTCATTCTGCACTCCTCCCTTTTTATTTCCTCTTAACCTCTGGTCAATTATATATCCGGGAAATTAGATAATCTACCACCAATTTCCTAAACTTTGCATCTAATTCCATGGGATATTTAAACTCAAAAGTGGAGCATGTTGTTGTGCCCCATAAACATCATTATCCCCTATATCGCCACCTACCCCTGGACGCTCAAAGGTAATCTTGATAGCCTTGGCAGGAGCAAATTCTACGAAAGACATAATATTCTTAACTGGAATCGAATAGAGATCGGCTATTCTTTCCGGGGTAATGTATTTGCTCGCAACAACCCGGTCAAAAATCTCCTCGCTTTTGAATATGATATCCAGAGTTAATTCATAAGGCCCGGCATTTTTACTCCTAATAACCTCGGCAAGCTCGCGAATTGATATACTCTTTGCACTCACTCTTCCTTACCCCCTACTTCTTCAAAGCTTAAAGGAAAAAGCTCCCTTGGATCTTCAACTTTGATTAAGTGGTGAACTGCAAACTGATAGACTTCCCCTGCTGTAAAGTCTGAAGGGGAATATGGAAAAGCGAGGTTACCTGCCGTAGCTAAGCGCCCCGGAAACCCGAAATGCAGCATTGTAGATCGTGTAAAACTGCAAATAGTATCAGCAAGTTCCTGATTCTGGGCTACAGCTTCAATTACTATCCCAAGCTCATGAGCTATTTTATCTTTTTCTGGTTCCAAGTCTCCCATTACTCCGTCTCTACCGTAAAGTTTAAACAAGAGTTGGTATTTCCCATCTAGTTCCCGAAAATTATCTTGGACTCGCTCACGCACACCGGAGATTATCTGATCAATTTTCTCGATGAAGACCGGGTCCCGGGCTCCGGCAATCGATACGGTCCGGTAGCCTACCAACCTGGCACCCTCTAATTTGATGGTATAAATATCAGCTGGAACAAACGTTGTGCCAGATACCCTGACTACTCGCTCATTAACCTGTTCGAACGTGGTTTTCTCCAAGTTAAGAACTCCTCCTGGCCCTGGAAGGATTACAGGGTTCGTTTTCTCATATAAAGTATGGGCAGCAACGGATGTAGTGGTACAGCGTCTGGACTGATTCATCGGTTCCAGTTCAAAGAAATCTTTGGAAAGCACCCCGAGCATGCAATCACTACCGGAACCGGGCAGTGAAGCAATCGAGGCACACTCCAGGATTTTCCCCATATGTAGAGCAAGTCCGGGATCAAACCCTTTCCAAATCGGATAGGCAGCGAAAACTACCGGATCATAGGACCGGCCGGCAATTATAACATCTGCCCCGGCTTTAAGTGCTTCGACAAATGGTTCAAGTCCCATTTGTCCGACTACTCTGGTGGCAGCTTCCAACTCTTCTCTAGAGAGGGGCTCACCTGGTGGTAAAGGAATGATATCTCCGGCTTCCAGCCTCTCAAGCAAGAGAGCTTTATCAATTTCTGCATGAATGACAGCCATTTTAAAGCTAAGGGATTCTTCCTTGGCAATTTCATGAATTATCTCTAAGCACCAATCAAGGTGAGCATCCGCACCAGAACCCCCTGCTGTCCCTACAATCACAGGAATGCTACGCTCACGTCCTGCTTTAAGCATAATAGACAGGTCACGCTTTACCGCTTGCGAGTCTGTAAAAGAAACCCCAGCTCCCAAGTAGTAAGGCCCTGGATCGGTAGATCCGGCATCTACTGCCAAAACATCAGGATTTCTTTTCATTCCCTCTTCAAACGATGAGATTGGAAACCCATAACCTAAAATGGCAGTGGTGGATAACACAACTACTTTATCCTTGCTGGACATTGTATCCCCCCTTTATGTTCCCTTCAAAACCTGAAATAGGCAAGATGCTATTGCGAAGTGAATCTTTACAGCAGAGGAGCGTCGTAAGTGTAGCAGCAGCAGCTTGCCTACATGTTATCAGCGCCATAGACACAGCATCCAATAGCACCATTAAACTGCGGCTCGGGCGGGATAACGACTGCCCTGCCAGTTCCCTCTCTCAGGAGTTTGGCTACTGCCTTGTTATGAGCAACCCCGCCGGCAAAGACTAATACTTCACTTTGGAAAGACCTTAGAAGCGGAAGAATCCGTTTCACGATTGTGGCATTAATACCAGCGGCTAAGCGAGGAAGAGGCGCGCCTTCCACAATCTGACCTATCAGCTCACTTTCCCCAAACACGGCACAAGTTGAACTTAGCTCAACCGGGTCTTCAGCATGCTTTCCGAGTTCCTCGACATCCATCCCTAAGACGACGCTCATGTTTTCAAGATACCTGCCTGAAGAAGCAGCACATTTATCATTAGTAAGAAAATCCATCATTCTGCCCTTCTTCACCTGAATGATCTTACTGTCTTGTCCTCCCAAATCCACAAGTGTAAAGTCCTTTAGACCAGTCTGGTGGATCGCTCCTAACACATGGGCCTTTAACTCTGGAATAGTCTCCCCGCCAGCCAACTCCAAGGTATTCCGCCCATAACCGGTAGAGACAAGCTTATCTACCCTCGGCAGACCTAAAGCTTCAAAATCCACTACAAGCTTTCCCTCCCGCTTGCGGCCATATTCCCGGTAAAACTTAATCGTGTCAAGCCGCTCAAAGCGGTCAATTTGAAGTTTTTCATCCTCTGGCCCAAGCTTCATGAAAGCAATTTTTACACTTCTACTTCCTAGATCAATTCCGCCGATTGTTAGTTCTGACAACAAATTCCACTTCCTATAGCTACGTTTTACAAGAAAAGCATGACTTAGATCTACTTAGAAAGGCAAGATGATATTGCGTAGTGGTCTTGGTCAATCTTTAAGCATATGCAGAAAAGATTCCAAACGCATCTTAGTGCGAGCATCGAGCAAACTCGGATTTTCACCTTCTATAGTAAGAATCGGATAGTCTACCTTTTTGCGAACAATTAGATCTTCGATTTGCCTGTAACAGAAACTCTGTGTGTAATGAATTATTCCATCCAAGTTCCTTATCTCTGCTTCTCTGTTAATATCAGCGATCCGGCCAAAAACAGGGTACGGGTAAGTATACAGCCTATACTGTTCAACTATATTATCTGTCTCAAAGGGCATCGAGAATTGCCTTTGAACTTCATTAAACACGACTCTAGCCCCTTGCTCTTCCAAGAAATCATATAAATCAGTGAAAATCGGCGGTACTCCTATATAGCCTAGACGGATTTCCCGCTTCTGATTTCTGGTTGGATAACGCTTGGTATGAGACTCTCGTGCCTTAGCTTTGGAGATGAATTCCTCCATCTCTGAGGCATACTGCTCAGGGTTTCCATTAAAATCCGAACAAGAGACCAGATAAAGATGGTTTTCAAACCCCGATACCTTATCTTCCTCCCAGGTCAACCGGTCAATCTCCCAGGCCAAAGCTCTCACCTTATCCAGCCGCTTCTTCTGGATTTTCACTTCCTCCCACGTAGTCCCCAGAGCCCGGATGAGCTTATCCATCTTTAACTCAAGCAGTTCTTTGTCCCGATCATATGGAAAAGCAAAAGGAATAATCTCCATCCCTTCTACTTCCCAGGTTTCCATCAGAGCATGGGTATTACTGCAATCCCCTTGTGTCACCGCAATTATTTTACGAATTTCCGGATTCATCAAAGCTGTCGAATATAAACCCTTGATCCAGCCGCAGACATTGCGGGGATAACCGGCAAGCTCTGCCTCCTCAACCCTTTTCATGGATTCGGAACTAGTGATAAAGACATTATTTAGATCTACCGGAGTTTCCCCAGCAGCATAGATTACCTCAACTGGAACAGTTGTGGTTAAACCAATCTTTCCCATTACCTAAATTAGCTCCTTAGCATCTGCCTAATAAATATTATTAAATCTACTTAGTTCACTGCCCAATATTTTATGCTTAACCTCAAGAAGCTACCTAAGGATTTTGGTTTACATTAGGGAACGACTTTAAGCGAGCAGGAAACCAAACTTCGCGAAAAAGTACGTAGTGGAAACGGGTTGGAAACAGGACGTTTCCAACTGGCCACTGAGGCGACGGTACTGGATGTACCTAGGGCAGAGTGCGC
>JAJZSC010000252.1 GCA_021849995.1 Bacillota bacterium
TTTTAAGGCGACGAGCCTATCATAATCTAAAGGCCCCATCCCCCCGCTGCCAACCATTTGGATTTTGCCGTTCTCCATCCCCGCTTTAACCTCGTCGATATACCACAGATTTTTTTCACTATTTACTCCAATGATGCTGCCCAATTCATCCAGTGGCCTCAAGAAAGCAGCCTGAGTTGTGGAAACTATCACTACGCGTTTTACCGGTGTATAAATTAAGGGCAGGTTTTTATAATCGGTTGGGGGTTGTTTCCCCTGGGGAACTAAAAGCAAAACCCGGCCTTCACCATCAGTAACTTTTTTGCAACCGTCGGCTAAATTTTCGATCTTAAAACCCTTAGCATATTTAAGCGTAACAGCACCAGTTTCTGATACCGGTTTTTCAGTACCACAGCCCGCGAGCAAAACCAGAGATAAAATTACTGTAATGATTAGAAAGAACTTTTTCTGCAACTTGAACATAAACTTATCCTCCTTTAGTTAGTCCCAGCTTTCACTTCAATGATTCCAATTTCTATGCTATAAACGCTAAAAGGCCTCTCAACCGATTGGTTGAGAGGCTAAAAGTACTGATAAGTATATTTACCCAGCATTTTTAACACCTCCCCTATCGCTCGTAGAGTAAGTTGGTGTATAAAATACAGGCAGGTCTTCTGACTCTGGATCATTAATGTTTCGCACCTTCCCAGACTAAACCAGTGGCGTTCACGAAACATCTCCCCATCACAGCGGCGGGACCGTGCAGGAATTTCACCTGCTTCCCTTTTAAACCGAAGTACTCGTACTCCGATACCTGAATTGTCTAGATATAAAATTATTAACAGTCTATCAGACAAAAATAATTACGTCAATACAGCGATCATCTAATTGCTTAAAGTCTCCAACAAGTGCTTTTGTGTACTCGCTCATCTCCACCATTATAAGATCTTTAACCTAGCTCCCGGTAAAAAACTCAACGGCAGCCTTCTTGCCGTGGGATGTAAACTCACGGGCTACGTCTACAATATCTTGCACTACAGCAAAAAATTTAGTTTATTAGTTTTTTTGTAACGTTATTAAATAATCAAATCCCTGACTTACAACAGTAACATTCCATTTTAGGTTTTCAGCTAACCGAATAACATTTTCTTTAGCAGCATTATTATCAACCAAGACTTTAACTATTCCCTTGGGCAGTTTATCAATAGCTTGTTTAGTTACCAAAACAGGTTCTGGGCAGAGCAATCCGCGTACATCAATTATTTCTTCCATGGCTAAGACCTCCAAAAATTGAACTGAAGCGGTGAGTTCCTAAAACAGCAATAAGAAATACTACTGCAAGACCAATTAGAGTTGCAAATTGACCAGCAACAGGAACACCTTTAGGGCTTGCAGCCAGACCAAAATTATGTGCAAAAGCAGCTCCCGCTATTAAACCTATTATTGCAATTGCACAATCCGTATTCCCTTCACTGGCAGCAGTTAATTGTCTTAAGGGACAACCTCCGAGTAAAGCAGATGCAGTCCCTGCCAAAAGCATCCCAAGGAAATTCCACAAACCATCTGTATGAGCCAATGGCTGCCCTTGAAAACCAAGTTTGAATGCTCCAACGGTTAGATTTCCTACAAATGCAACAATCAAAAGGGCTAAAAATCCCCAAAGGAGATATGTATCTCTAAACAAGATGAAATCCCTTATGCCACCAATCATACAAAAACGAGAACGTTGTACTAAAACACCCATTATTAATCCAGCAACTACTGAAACTATAACCGGTGCATGCATTGAACCAGGACCGCTTTTACTTGCGAAGAAGATAAAAGTTCCTGAAACAGATAATATCAATAAAATAATAGCTGTTATAGGAAATATATAGCCGTTAACAGCAGGTAGATTAGTTGCCCTTCCAAGACTAAAACCTCTATTTAAAAACTGGATACCGATAAAAACACCAACAATTAAACCTAAAATACCTACACCTGCATTGAGGTCTCCACCTGCTAACCGAAGAACTACCCGGAGCGGACATCCTAAGAATACAAGCATTCCTACCATAGCAATAAATCCCAGAGTAAAACGGACAATTGGACTCGAACCCCCGACAGCTTTATGTTCTTTCTTAAATAGAGCAACAAAAAAAGCTCCCGTTATTAAACCGAAAATTTCCGGCCTCATATACTGAACCGTTTCCACCTTTTGAAAACCAAGTCCACCACTGATATCTCTTAAGAAACAGGCTATACAATAACCCATATTACCTGGATTGCCAAACTTTACAAGTAGTACAGATAGTAATCCCAGTAATCCTCCTGTGACACCCACTAAAATCTTTTTGTTTTTCATATAATTTCCCTCCCTTTGGATCCATTACAATAGAGATTTCAGAATTCAATTTAAGTCTATTTTATAATCATAAAAAATAATCACCTCCAAGTGTGAATATATTCACATCTTTAATTATATTCAATTTTATTTAATAATAAATAGGTTATGTTTAATATAATAAAATATTTATAATATTTAGCTTTGGGTTTGCCATCTCCTGTAAGCTTCGGTGAATTCGATATATTATGAAGGTTTTGTTAATATTCCTGGTATTGGCGGTTTCGGCATTCGGCTTTTTCAAAATCCTGAAGAACCACCATCCTGGACGGGCTTTAACTATTGATCCGTTTTTGAGCCCGGCCACAGTAGTGATGGTACGACCGGCTAATTTAAACACAGATGTGTCAGGGCCAGTTGTTCTTACGGCTTATGGAGAGTAACTGACAAGATATATGAAAAAGTATTATACCAGGAGAACTACCCCCTGGTATTTGTTTTAATTCACTCTATAATTAATCTTGTTACCATTGAAAGCTTAAATAAGTTTAATTGTACAATCTCCTAGTTGTTTTCCATCCCATTTAAGTGTAAAACAATCCCCATCTGCGACTGGTCCAACACCGGCAGGGGTTCCAGTAAATATTATATCGCCTTGATCAAGCCCAAAATTATTTGCAGTAAACTCCACGATCGTTGGTAAGTCAAAGATCATATCTTTTATATTGCCTTGCTGAGTGACTTGACCGTTTTTTTCCAAAATAAAATCATACTTAATCGATTCCTCTATTCCTTTAAAAGGGGACCAAGTTGTAAGAACAGCAGAATGAGGAAAACCTTTGGCTTGTAACCATGGGTATCCCTTTTTTTTCAATTCACTCTGTACATGGCGCAATGTTAAATCAAGGCCTAAAGCCATTTGATCAATAAGGTCATCAACATTTATTCCTTGTTCATATTGTCTTCCTATGTGAACTACAAATTCAACTTCGTAGTGAATATCTCCTCGGGTTTTCGGAAATACAATATCCCTCCCATCTGCAATAATTAAAGAATGGGTTGGTTTTAAAAATAGCAAAGGTGATGCTGGGATAGTATTATTAAGTTCTTGTGCATGGAGAACAAAATTTCGCCCTACACAGTAAATATTTTTAATGTTCATAGCCATTCTTTCCTCCTATATCGCTCGAACCATGCCACCATCAACTAAGATAAAACTACCTGTCATATAAGTACAAGCATCAGATACAAAAAAGGTAACTACTTTGGCAAACTCTTCAGGCGTACCGTAGCGCGCTAAGGGAATTTGCTTCTTTGATTGATCACTTACTTCCTCACGAGTGATCCCCAATTTGTTCGCCTTAAGTTGGTCAAGAAATGCAGTACGATCTGTGACGATGCGTCCGGGTGCTATGATGTGGACAAGCACATTGTATGGACTAATTCTTCAGCAAGTGACTTGGTAAAACCTACAATTCCCATACGGAATGTATTTGAGAGAATGAGTCCAGGAATAGGTTGCTTGATGGAAGAGGAAGCGATATTTACAATGCGGCCCCCATCACGTTTAAGGTCAGGCAGTAATTATCGAATAATCTGATATAACTAAGAAGATTAACTCGAAGGCTTTTTTCCAGGTATCGTCTTCGAAATTGTCAAAAGTCCCACCAGGAGGGCCTCCGGCGTTATTACTTAGGATATCAATTTTACCAAACGTATCACAAGTAACTTGGACAAGTGATTTGATATCTTCTAATCTTGTGATGTCAGCCTGTTGATAGGCTACTTTCCCTTTACCTAAGGATTGAAGTTCTGCTTGTACATGCTGTAAACTTATCGGCGTCCCGGCTAGTTAGTATGACATGAGCTCCTTCTTTAACCAACTGTGTGGCACAAGCTCTGCCTAAACCTTGGCTAGAAGCGATTACCAGAACTGCTTTTCCTTGAAGATTTAAATCAATATACTAAGCCTCCATGATTAGTTCTATTTGTGCTACATTATTTTAATCCTCTGATGAATTTAAAACTAAGCTTTTAAATCTTTGACAGGATTGACCAGTGGTTCAAATCCATCTATATGACACTCAACTACATCACCGTGACGGATAATAGCAGCTCCGGGAGTACCTGTTGATATAATGTCGCCCGGCAATAATGTCATGACCTGGGAATGAAATGCTAGAAGCCAATGCGGCTTAAACGTCATATTTGATATCACATTTAAACGGTGAAGTTTGCTGTTTTTAATAGTTGAAACTCTTAAGTTAAGTAAATTATCGATTTCATCGGGGGTAACCAAGTGAGGCCCGAAACTAAAGAAAGTATCGAAGCTTTTTGAACGTGTAAGATAACGTGGATTCACTTGTAGGATGTCTTCGGCTGTCATATCAATAATCGTAGTATAGCCTGCTATATAATGGATAGCTTCGTCCTCTGTGACATCCTTGCACCGTTTGCCGATTATTACACCTAACTCAGCTTCAGCTGTTGTCCGGTTAGATTGTTTAGGAATCTTGATTACTTCACCAGGACCAATGATGGTAGTATCAGGCTTCATAAAACTTGCTGGCTCTGTCCGTGGAGCACTTTCATGTAGGTCCTCTGCGTGCTCTACATAATTTAAGCCAATTCCCCAGATCTTACGTGGATAACGGTATAATGGAGCATATTCCGCTTTATCGTAGGGTATAAGTTGCTTAGACCATGTGCTTAAGTTCTCAACACCTTCGGACGTCCACCAGGTCTTCAATTCCTCAAACTGCCCAGTTTCTATAAGGTCAAATAATGTATCAGGGTAATTTTTGCCTATTTCATTAAAGACATGAACAGGTAATAAACCCTGATTTGTTACTATCGCGGCAATCTCATTTCCTGAATACTTAATTGAAGCTAGACGCATTGTTTTCACTCCTTTTGATTAAGTTCTAGGGGCTGGTTCGACCAATTGTAAAAGTTCGTTATTAGGTCCGTAGAAGAAGATAGTCTTCGCTCCATCAATTGCAGCATTAGCGGCTTCCGAAAGAAATACAACCCCTTTTTCACGATAATTGGCTATGGCTTTTTCCATATTTTCAACTGTGAAGGCTAGATGATTAACTACCCCTTGACAATGGTACTCTCCGAGAGGGACTAAGTCCTGAATAAGTTCGATTTCGATACCTGTCATAGCCGGGTGATATAGAAAAGCCATTTCACGTCTTGGATTCTTTCCTTTTACTCTTAATTGAAAACCAAATAAATTTTCGTAGTATTTGACAGATTCGTCAATATTTTGTACGATGAGCGCTACGTGTTCGATCTT
>JAJZSC010000253.1 GCA_021849995.1 Bacillota bacterium
TCCATACCCCAAACAGGTATATGTATGACTTATTTCCTAGGACCTTCATCCTATTCAATCTCGAAAAGGCAATTTTGTCGATAAATGCCGAAGTTTATCCTGTTAATACTCTATAGTTATCCACAGGTTCTTTGATATTCTTCTAGTCCTAAGCTACTTCCTCTTTGCTGTAAAATAGATAACTTCAGTCAGGATTACCACTTAATTAGAGATAGCTGAAGTTCACTTTCTTCGATCGCTTTGCCAACTGCCTCCGGAGATGGACCACCTTGAACTTTTCTCTGATTTACACAATATTCGATACTGATTGCTTCAAATAAATCATTTTCAAAGACTGGGGAATAGCGCTTGTACTCATCAAGGGTTAAATCTTCCAAGGAACAATTCCTCTTCACACAATGAAGTACCAGCCCTCCGACAATCTCATGCGCTTCCCTGAAAGGAACTGACTTTTTAGCCAGGTAATCTGCTAAGTCAGTTGCATTGGTGAAGCCCTTCTTGGTACCTTCGGAAAGTACATTAGTATTTACCTTCATGGTCCTTAGCATCGGTTCAACAACTAACAAAGACTTTTGGATAGTATCTACGGCATCGAAAACTCTCTCTTTGTCCTCTTGCATGTCCTTATTATAAGCCAGAGGCAAGCCTTTCATAACTGTTAACAGTGCCATCAAATCCCCATACACTCGACCGGTCTTTCCTCTGACAAGTTCAGCTACATCCGGATTCTTCTTCTGAGGCATGATACTTGAGCCAGTGGAATAAGCATCATCCATAGTCACAAATTGGAATTCTCCGGTTGACCAGATAACCAACTCTTCACAAAGCCTGCTTAGATGCATCATAAGAATCGAAGCAGCCGAGAGGAATTCAATCGCAAAATCCCTGTCACTTACCCCATCAAGACTATTAAGGGTTACCCCATCAAAACCGAGTTCTGTTGCAACCTGTTCCCGGTTGAGCGGAAAGGTAGTTCCTGCCAGTGCTCCTGATCCCAGTGGAGAAAAATTCAACCGTTTTCTTGTGTCTTTAAGTCTCTCTAAGTCTCGAGTTAACATCTGTACATAAGCCATTACATGATGAGCAAAAGTAATTGGCTGGGCCTTCTGCAAGTGAGTATAGCCAGGCATCCAAGTAGTAAGATGCTCTTTTGCCAAGGCTAGTAATGTTTCAACTAATTTAACCAACAGATCTTTGGTTACGTCTATCTCATCTCTTAAAAACAGACGCAAGTCAAGGGCTACCTGGTCATTTCGGCTCCGTCCTGTATGTAGCTTTTTCCCAACTGAGCCAACTCGTTCGGTCAATATCTTTTCTATATTCATGTGGATATCTTCAGCCCCAACTTCGAACTCTGCCTTGCCGACCTGAATATCCTCCAGAACACCTTCTAAACCGGAAATAATCTGCTCGGCCTCTGCACGGCTAATAACCCCGACCTCGCCAAGCATTCTGGCATGAGCGATGCTGCCTTGAATATCTTGCCTATATAAGCGTTGGTCAAACGAAATCGAGGAGTGAAAATCCTCCACCAATTTGTCAGTATCCTTTTCAAATCTGCCGCCCCATAGTTTCATTAATACTTCGTCCTTTCATATTAGGTTTTAGTATATGTTTCGTTAGTAAAGGTTTTGGTATATGGTTTATAACATTTTAGGTTTTATGTGTATTCATTGGATTTTTAACATTCCATGGGATAAACGACTGGTACGTTTGATGCTCTTCATTCTCAGATGAACTACATCATTACCTGGTAGGTTTAGTAAAATATCATATATAATTTTACTCTTTGTTTGGATTATTCGCAAAGAAAGCGCCCACTAATTGGCGCTTTCTTCATCGAAAGTTTCCTATCTTGACCCTAACATTTTCGGCTAAACATTTTTATCGGTCTGTGCTGTTATCTTAGACCTGACTTTCTTTCCATCAGGGCACGTACCTTCAATGGAAGTCCGAAGAGGTTGATAAACCCTTCTGCATCTTTTTGGTTGTAAACTCCGTCACGGCCGAAGGTAGCAAACTCTTCATTATATAAGGAATATGGAGATTTTGAACCAGCAAGCATGCAGTTTCCTTTATAGAGTTTCAGTTGAACGGTTCCGGTTACATTTTGCTGAGTGACATTTACAAAAGCATCCAGTGCCTCACGCAATGGGGAATACCAGACACCGTCATAAACCATTTCAGCATATTTAAGGGCAATTTGCTCCTTGTAATGTAGGGTTAAACGATCTAAGGTTAAATGCTCCAAAGCTTGATGAGCTGTAAACAGAATTGTTCCACCTGGTGTTTCATAGACACCACGGGATTTCATTCCGACTAATCTGTTTTCAACCATATCCACTATTCCAACTCCGTGCTTACCGCCAAGCGCGTTAAGGGTCTCTAAGAGCTGGACAGGGCCATAGGCTTCACCATTTACCGCTACAGGAATTCCCTTGTCGAAATTAATTTCTACATACTCAGCCTGGTCAGGAGCATCTTCAGGTGACACACCAAGCAGATACAGGTCTTTTTTAGGTTCATTCCATGGATCTTCCAGATCTGCACCCTCATGACTGAGATGCCACAAATTGCGATCCATGCTATAAGGACGGTCTTTGCTAACCGGGACGGGAATACCTCTTTCCTGAGCATAATCAATTGCATCTTCACGGGATTTGATATCCCACAAGCGCCAGGGAGCAATGATTTTAAGGTCAGGATTTAAAGCTTTAACTGCTAGCTCAAAACGAACCTGGTCATTTCCCTTACCAGTAGCACCATGGGCAACAGCCACTGCACCTTCTTTTTCAGCAATCTCCACAAGCTTACGGGCAATTAGTGGGCGGGCAAAGGAGGTCCCCAGTAAATATTTACCCTCATATACAGCACCGGCTTTTAAAGTCGGATAGATAAATTCAGTCACAAATGCTTCTTTGAGGTCTTCGATGTATATTTTACTTGCACCACTTTTAATCGCCTTCTCGTTAAGCGGATCTAATTCCTCCCCTTGTCCGAGATCAGCAGCCATCGCGATAACTTCGTAACCATAGTTCTCTTTTAACCAAGGAATGATAATCGATGTATCAAGTCCTCCGGAATAAGCAAGAACAATTTTCTCCATTTTTATCTTCATCCCTTCTTCTGATAAGTGTTTAGTTAATTCTTCCCAAAAGTGTTTAGTTAATTCTTTGGCATGATTAAAAATCTTTTAGGATACTTCGGAGGATGCTTTGAAGTACCCTTTCGAAGTATCCTAATCTTTTTACACTTAAGCCAACCATATAATATTCCATATTCTTTAGTGATTTTCCTGCTTGTATAGACTCCACACAAATACATTCCAATCAAATAGAATCCATTATACTAGAATCAGCTAAAATGAAATCTATATTAATGACCATTCATATAAATAGAATCTGCATAATAGAATACATTTATCCTTTTTCTAAAAGTAGGGATAACCTTTACTTTATAAGTTTCCCCTGAATTTGTGCACTTTGGTATTATCCTACTTACATTACAAGTGCCATTATTGCCTTATGGGCATGGAGGCGGTTTTCTGCCTCATCAAAAACTACCGATTGCGGACCTTCTATTACTTCGTGAGTGATCTCTTCCCCCCGGTGAGCAGGCAGGCAATGAAGCACAATAGCCTCCGGTTTAGCCAGCTTAAGAATACCCTCGTTAATCTGGTACCCCTCAAAGGCCTTTTTGCGAAGCTCAGCCTCATCTTCCTGTCCCATGCTAGCCCATACATCTGTATAAAGAACATCTGCATTTTTAGCTGCAGCTGCGGGGTCAGTCATTATTTCAACTAGCCCACCGTTCACTTTGGCATCCTTTTGAGCGATTGCTACGATCTGTTCATCAGGTTTATACCCGTCCGGAGAAGCGATAACAACGTGCAAACCCATTTTGGCGCCACCCAGCATCAGAGAATTAGCCATGTTATTGCCATCACCAATATACGTAAGTTTTAGCCCTTCAAGCTTACCCTTATGTTCCTTAATAGTTAAGAGATCTGCAAGAACTTGAGTCGGGTGAAGCAGGTCGCTCAAACCATTTATTACCGGTACAGTAGCATGTTTGGCTAAGTCAGTCACTTGCTGATGGCTAAAGGTCCGAATCATTATCCCGTCAACCATCCGTGATAGTACTCTGGCCGTGTCTTCTATAGTTTCTCCCCGTCCGATTTGAATATCCCTGTCGCTAAGGAATAATCCATATCCTCCGAGTTGATAAATTCCCACTTCAAAGGCAACGCGGGTTCTGGTCGAAGATTTGGTAAAAATCATAGCTAAGGTCTTCCCTTTAAGAAGCGGATGTGGAATCCCTTTTTTCGTTTCAAGTTTCAACTGATGTGCAACTTCTATCATATTAGCAATTTCTTCCTTGGAAAAGTCATGCAGGCATATGAAATCCCTTCCCTGGAATTTTGCTTTATTCAATAATGTCAACTCAATCACCCTCCTTCAATACGTATGATTATACTACTCAATGCATAATCATTCAATATCAAAATTTTGGAGTCTGCGACATCCAAAAATTATCAACACCGCATCACTTCAAAGGTAGAAGTGGTGCGGTGTTCGCTGTTTTTAGCACAGTTCTAATCCAACTTTATCTCAGATGACGATTGAGCCTTATCTTTTGAAGTCAAATTCCGAGCAAGTTCCAAGAAATCAAGACCTGTCACGGATTTAACCATTTCTGGAGCGGTAGACATGAGTGAGGTGACATAATTACTAACCCTTGCTGCACCATCACCGCTTCCGGTATCGACCACAGTCAATTTATCGATTGACTTCATCGGCTCGGCAATTTTCTCTGCTAATTCAGGCAGCATCTTGACGATGACATCAAGGACAGCTGCTTCACCGAACTTCGCAAAGGCTTCGGCCAGCTTCTCCTTAGCCTCCGCTTCCGCTAAACCGCGCAGACGAATGACTTCGGCCTCTGCTGTACCTTCAGCCCTCTTAGCATCTGCAGCAGCGATCCCTTGCAGCCGTTTCTGCTCTGCCTCCGCCTCAGCCACACGCAAGCGTTTGGTTTTTTCAGCCTCTGCCGCCTGCTCGATGGCATAACGGTCAGCATCCGCTTTTTTCTTGACATTGGCATCAAACTCTTTTTGACGGCGCTGAGTTTCCACCTGTTAGACATCCCCAATAAACGTTTAACATCATGATTCTCCTCCTTTAAATAGCGGAGAGAAAAGACCTGAGCTGCTTATTTAAATATTCTTCGGTTTACCTTAATAATACAATAGTTTCAAAAGGATTAACATGCTTCTTTTTTTCTTTATATACCACTTGTACCCATTTTTTCTAAACCAGGGTAAGTATAATTAGTGAATCTCAAGAACATAATAGTGTTCACATGAAACTCATTTTCCTTCTTACGGCGAAGTCCTGAGGACCAACACCTCAGGGCTTTTACTTTTTATGAGACTTTAGTCCTAGGAATAAAGGCTATATTTTTAAAACTCAGAAGGAAAACTTATCTGCATATAGAAAGTTGTTAGTAGTAAGTTCCTCCTCTTTTTTTCACATCCTAAACCTCCTTGCAAAAAGCCCCTCTGCTAGCAATGGTAGAGGGGCTTTTTGCA
>JAJZSC010000254.1 GCA_021849995.1 Bacillota bacterium
ACCCTCCCTTTCAATTAACCTTAAGAGCATACTCGAAACCGCTTGCCAGTTGATCCATTTAAAATTGCAGGCCGGTTTGGTCGTAACCTCAAGGTATTTTTCTTTAACGTAATAATAATCTGCAGTGATCGCGACCAAAAGGAATTCTTTACCCAAAGCTTTTGCTTCTAGTAGCCCTCCCTCTATCTCGCGCACTAACTGGGATTTATGTTTCTCTGTTTCTTGGCCAAAATCAGATAAGTATTTTGCTTCAAATAAAATATAATAACTTCCCACAATTATAACGACGTCGGGTTCCGTATAATCATCAAAACTTGGCCAAAAAACAAAGTCAGCTTCTTCTAAATCTTCGTTACTCAAGGTTATCCCTAATCGGCTTAAGAAACTCTTTAAATAAACTCTCCGATTGGCATACTTGAGAAAAGAAAACACGTTAGATGTTAAGATATCTTCCGACCGGGATAGTTGAGCCGGTAATTTCCCTTTGAGTTCTGCTAGGTACAATCCTCTATCACCTCCCGATTTAAGTTAAGCTTACTTATTGTTAATACGTTATTAAGGCTCTTTAATCCTTCCTTATTGGACAAAAAAAGGAAAAGCTTGACTTGAATCCGTGTCCAGAACGTGCTGGTCTGACGGACCATGATTAAATAAGAGATAACGCTGGGAGCACTCTGAGCGCTTCCGCGCGAAGGCACTGAAAACAGCTACATTCAACTTTTCCAACAGACCGGCATCCGCCGGTCGATTGGCCCTTATTATACAGGGCATCGTGCACTGGAGAAAACCCTGGAAAGGATCATCATAGAAAGGCCAGCGCGGCCCGCTTACCTCAGAGACTGACACACTTAGGAGCGGGCGGCACGGTCACAGACTCCGAACTTACGCATTTATGGCCGGAGCCGGCATTGGCGAGAGCGGAGACGGAAGCGGCGAAGCCCGAGAGTCGGAGCGGAAGTCCAATGCGGGCGGAGGCCAAGACTTCGAAGCACGACACAAGTGAAAGACCTCAAAAGATGGCCAGTGTGCCGGTGATGCAGGACCACAAAAAAGGTCAACTAGAGCATCACTGGCACTCTGGCCGACATGCGCTAGACTCGGAAAAATATCAAACATCCTTTAATCAAGCCACAGGCGGACCTGGCCGAACCCATGATAATCCCCCTTGAACGGTCAAGTCGGCCTGTGGCTTCATCGATAGGCTTCACATCAAGAATTCAGAAATCAACTCAAGGGTTTCTTCCCTTCGCTTGTTGAATAAATCTTTATTACTCTGATTGCTAGGAAAAGGTCCTATTAAATAATTTCTTCCGTCTCTTGAAAGGATTTTTCGTGCCACGACTTCGGAATAATTTTCATTGAGTATCAAGCTACAGGACTTTTGTCCAAGTATCACGATTAAGTCTGGCATGCAAAACTCAATTTCATCTTGGATCAATTGTCTACTTTTCGCTAAATCAAAGTCTCCAATTGCCCACGATCCATCCTTATAGACTTTCATAGCATCTGTAAGAAAGATCGAACCAAACCTTCTAATGGACATAATCATATCTTGAGCTCTGCTCCAACTTGAAAACACAGGAATTTTTGCCAGAGATCTAAAAGTGGTAAATTCAACTGGCGACAACTTGTCCATTAAACAGGCATAAAACACAATACTTCCTGCATCTTCAGATAAAGAATCCTGAGAAAAAATCATTATTCTCTTTTTATTGCTTTCTGGTCGAAAGTAATCAAAATCCCACCAAGGTAAATCCGCACCTCGTTTATTTCTCGGCCTATTTTGTCTACTCAAAAAAATATCGAAATCTTTGAAGTATGGATCCTCGGGAAACCTCTCTCTAATACGACCTACAGCTGAAGATTCCCCAAAACATTCTGATGGGTAAATTCCATAGCCGCTATATAAATCTCCTAGTTTAGCTATCGTATCGAAATAGTCCATTGAATCATTCCACCTTTAAGAAGATTGCACCTTCTTTTCTAGCCCCAAAATACATCTCACTAATCAACCGAAAAAACTCTACCTTATCTTTTTCGGACAGTTGTTCACTGTTAAAGATATCCTGAACATCTCTTAAAAGCTCTTTCGCTTTTCTTCCAGCATCTGAAAGGAAATATCCCTCTGTCTTATGTTCCGAACCAAGCTCGATACCAAGCAGGTAATCAACCGATACACTAAACACCTGAGAAATCCTTCGAAGGGTATCCGGATTTTTGGGAAATCGTACATTCGCTTCGTAATACCCAACAACACGATCAGATACACCGATCAACTTCCCCAGTTCGTCCTGGGTCAATCCCTTGCCTTCCCGCATCGTTCTAAGTCTGTCACCGAACAACATACCTATAGCCCTCCGAGATACGAAAAACCCTATACCCCATACCGCTCTCCCTCTTCACACATCAAGTAGGCAACCTTATCCACCATCTTCTTCAAACTATTCCCCGAAGCAGCTTCTTTGACTTGAGTTTCATAGAGTCCCGCTTTTTCACCGAGAATAAGCTGACAGGCAAAGAGATTCGCCTGATATTCTTGCTTGGGATAATACTGGGTTTTTTCATAGATAAACATGAAGTTCGTGTCTTCATGTAATAGAAAATGGCCGATTTCATGGCCACAGACCAGTTGTTTTTCAATTTCATTCAAATCCTCATCAATTTGAATGATTTTATGGGAGCCCATTTTCATAGCAATGCCCCTAATCGTTTTAAAAGGCCTATATTCCACTATAATATCCAGATAAGCAGCGATATCCGTTGGTTTCATGCCGCCCCTGGCTAAATCGAGTGCCTCCTGGTGTGACATGCGATATGATTCACCTATCTTTCTTGCTACTTTTTGGTCTTTTTCACGACCTCCCAAGCGGTCTGTAAGGCGAGCATGAGATCATCCTTGACATCCTCATTCATCGGATCGCCAAATAACCGCAGGTTTGGCTGGCTGCGTATAAATTCCTCTAACTCGATCCGGGCCGGCGGATTGGCCTTCTCCCACCAAGGCATACTCTCGCTCTCCTCACGCCCCACCAAATAATCAACGGTAACACCAAAAACGTCCGCAATTTTCGTCGTCATTTCCAGATCGGGGGTACGGTAATTTCTCTCATAACCGGACAAGGTACCAATCTTAATACTTTCGGTGACTGGATCACGACTTGGATGGAGTCCTACAAAAAGGTTGAGCTGGAGCTAACGACTTGGGAGAACTTAAGCCAAAGAAACCCATCTGATTAGCAGAAATCCAAGTGATGGAGTAACTCTCCCGAAATTACAACAAAAAGAAGCAAGAGCTATGAGCCTGGAAGAAATGGATAAATTACTCGACCTACTTCTCATTCCGAGAATAGGACCTACCGTCATAGGCCTCAAATGGAGAGCGGCTTTCCTAACTCTCTTAGGGACAGGCCTTAGGGAAGGTGAAATTCTCGCCTTAAAGTGGGAGAACGTTAACCTACGGGACAGAACCCTCTCGATAAAGCAAGCCATAGGCAGAACCAAAAAACAAGGGCTGATCTTCAAAACTCCGAAATCCAAAAAATCAAAGCGCACCATTCCCCTCCCGTGGGATGTAGCCGCTGCCTTAAGACTCCACAGGATTCATCAGAATCGAGAGAAACGAATCGCCGGAGATACCGTTCAAGATCAAAATTTAGTTTTCACCACCGCCAAAGGAACTCTCATCGGGCCAAGAAATTTCACTCGGAAATTTGAAGCACTTCGCGAAAGAGCAGGCTTGCCAAGCGATATCAATCTACACGGGCTAAGACACACCTACACAACTCGACTTCTCGAAAAAGGCGAAAGCCTGAAAACGGTTCAAGAATTACTCGGCCACGAGGATATTACCACCACCGGAAACACGTATGCTCACATTATGCCAGAAATAAAAAAGCAAGCTGCTTCCAATCTGAACAGCATGCTTACAAGAAAAAAAGCTTCCCCCCAAGGGAGAAGCTACACTGGATCAACTATCTTCGTAAATTGCACTACAAGTTGCATTACAAAGGGTTTTATGAATTATGCAAAAGGCTGAAAGCCTTGATATTACTGGTCGGAGCGACACGACTTGAACGTGCGGCCTCTACCACCCCAAGGTAGCGCTCTACCAAGCTGAGCTACGCCCCGATTCCTTAAAAAGGACTTTTATAAGATAACATATAGAATTACAAAATGCAAGAGTTTAATAAAATCAATTTAAATCAATTAAAACAAGTAATTTGTTTATTATATTTAAATACAACCAAAAACCCCTAATTCTGCCCCACAAGCTCTATTTTCCGTACTCCGCTGATCTCACTCAGACCTGTTAAAAGGTTTTCAGGAGTATCTATCAGCTCAGCAGTTTCAATGGAAATCGAAACGTTTGCAACTCCTTGAAGAGGGATTCCTTGATTTATGGTTAAGATATTCCCTTTGAAACTTGCTACGAAATTCAAGACTTGTGAAAGGATTCCGGCCCGATTTTCGAGTATCAGCGAAATAGTAACTATTTTTTCACGACTGGCCTCATAAAAAGGAAATACTCCATCTTTATACTTATAGTAAGCGCTTCGACTTAACCCTACCCGGTCAACTGCATCATTAACAGTATAAACGTCACCTTTTGCCAATAATTCTTTGGCCTGGGCAGTCTTCAGAATAGCTTCAGGTAAAATATCTTTACTTACTATTAGAAAATCTTTGCGTCTGATGGACATAAACTTTCCCCCTAAAGGCTATCCCCTATGACTAGACCATAGAACTGTAGTGAAGTAAACCATTGTGAACAAATCCATTATAAACTAATTACATCCTCATTGGCAAACACTCGCGCAAGCACGCAATCTCCATTAGCCCAAACACCTTTTATACAGTATTATCTAATTCTTATCTTATGATTCAAGTGCAAAAAGTACCATTTTGTAAATCAGATCAATAGATATAGTTCGCTCCCATAAAATGCATCAATGTATTAAGCTGAAATGGGGTTTCTGTAGTAGATCTTCTCATCAATTATTTTCTGGAGCTATCAATTTTTGAAGATCCTTACTTATTATGAGATCTGAATAGCTTAAATACTTATTATATTTATTAATTCTCTGACCAATTCATTTAATGCCACTCCAATATCCGCTGCAAATAGAATTAGGTGCAAATAACTAAGCACTTTACTATCTTAGCACTATGATAAAGGAGTTTAAAGGTCTAAGTCTAAAAATATGCTTTGGTCAAGAAGTATTAGGGGCATAGACTTAGTTTTTTGCAAGCTGTGCAGTAATCGTAACTCGCTTCGAAGAATTGCTTGGTCATAAACCTGCGGAATTTCTAAAGTAAAAAACCCGAGAAGCTGCCGAAGGATTTTGATTTACATTAGGGAACGGCTTTAAGCGAGCAGGAAACCAAACTTCGCGAAAAATACATAGCGGAAACGGGTTGGAAACAGGACGTTTCCAATTGGCCACTGAGGTATAGAAAACACGGCTTGTGCCGAGCCTTTGGCGAAGACGGAAGCCGATGTTGCACTTATGCCACCACAGATTCATGCTTTTCTGATAGGTGCAGGACGCCGATTTGGCCAGTTCATCCTTCGCCGTTAGGCTGTCT
>JAJZSC010000255.1 GCA_021849995.1 Bacillota bacterium
ATCTAGAATTCTGTCCCTAGCAGTACAAAGTCCCGACGTCTGATTTTGGCATTAAGGGCTGCCGACATTCCCGCCGGACCACAGCCCACAATCACTAATTCATAGCGTTCCTTGAGATCTATGGTATTCTCAAACACTTTTACTCACCTCTGTCTGGATTTTCACCATAACCTCCTGAAGTTTTTTACAGTCAGGACAGTCTGATTCAGGCCCACCTTCTTTGCATTTGTTTAAGCAATTCTTTATAGATTGAAGAACCACATTCACTTCCTCAGCAGTAAGATGAACAGTAATCATGCGAGAACCCTCCCTGAAATTTAATATCAAAAGAGAGTTTACCCATTTTTAGCGATTATTACTACTTAGAAAAATTACTCCAAGGCAAGATGATATTGCACAGTGTGGAGTGATGCACGTACGCCGAATGGGCAATAGCACGCGGATTCCCACAAATGAACAGCTTCGGCGCGCGACTCTATTTTTGCTTAAGACTCGTAAGAAACCTCTCAGCGTTAACTCCAGCAATCGCCCCATCTCCAACCGCGGTGGCAACCTGGCGAACAGTTTTGCTCCTTACATCCCCTGCTGCAAATACTCCATCAATGTTCGTCCGAAGTTCCTCATCCGTTTCAATATAACCCCACTGATTCAGCTTTACTTCATCCTTAAAGAACTTAGTCCTGGGTTGCATTCCGATATAAACAAAAACTCCGTTAGATTTAACTGTTGATCTCTCCTCAGTGCTAAGATTTTCTATTTCTACACCTGTCATGTGTTTCTCTCCCAAGATGGAACGAACTTCAGAATCCCAGATCATGCTTATCTTATCATTGGCAAAGGCTTCTTCCTGTGCGGTCTTGGATGCCTGAAAGTGATCGAACTGATGAATGATGGTTACATGCTTGGCAAATTTGGTCAGAAATACAGCTTCCTCGACTGCTGAGTTTCCTCCACCAACTACTATCACATTCTCGGCATCCTGATACATCGCCCCATCACAAGTGGCACAATAATGTACCCCATAACCACGGAAGTCGGCTTCTCTATCTGCAGGTAAGCGACGGGATTCAGCTCCAGTAGCGAGAATTACGACAGGTGCCACGTATTCCGCATCCTCGGCTACAATTCTTTTGCTCTTCCCGGTAAGGCTAACTTCAAATACTTCTTTTAAGTCATGGATTTGAGCTCCAAAACTATTGGCTTGTTCCAACATGTTTTGCATTAGTTCTTTACCTGCTACTGTACCAGGTGTACCCGGATAGTTAGCTATATGGTAGGTCGTGGCCGCCTGACCCCCAGGCAGTCCTTCATCAATCACTATAGTCCTTAACCTTGCACGGGAAGCGTATAATGCTGCAGTAAGCCCTGCAGGACCAGCCCCTAAAATAAGAACATCAGCTTCATACTTTGTTCTCTCAACGTGATCAGGCTCAATCCCCAAGAGCGATTCCAGCGCAAGTCTCATTTGTGATTTGCTAATATACCCAATTAGACGCTGTCCTACTTCCTGACCATCCTTAAAAAATAATACCGTCGGACTTCCTTTGACACCAAAACTCTCAGCTAGAGGCCGGTTCGCCTGTCGCAGCATTTTTATAAACTTTACTTGAGGAAATTTCTCAGCCATTCTTTCATAAATAGGGGCAAGCTGACTGCAAGGCGGGCAATCTTCGGAATAGAAATCAAGAACCAATAATCCTTTAAACGTCCCCAGCTCAGCCTTAAATTCTTGTGAACTTAGGTATAACACTTTCTCACTCATAAATCTTCTCTCCTTAAAAGCTTTTTATAGTCTAACTTATCTGTCCGATAGTATAACCAAAAGAAATTCTTTTATTATACCCTCAGGGGGTATCTAAGGCTAATATATGCATTTTCGATTGATTTGTCAACAGATTTTCTTAACTTTTATCAAAGGACTATTAGCCTTATTAAAGTAGTCTTAACAAATCTAAAACATGTCTTAAAGTAGTCCAAACTAAAATAACTCTATTAAACAAGTAAAGGGGTACCCCCAAAAGTGGAGAGGTACCCCAAAAACTTATACTTTCTGAGTATAAAATGTAAACCGTTTGTTGCCAAACGATTAATAAAACCAACCGGGATGGATCCCTTCTATGATAATTCTAATAGTCAAAAGAAAACGAATGAATCTAGGGCTGATTAAGCTTCATCAAGGTCTCAATGGCTTTGTTCAAAACTTCTTGGGGATTATCGCCACTTTCCATAGCATCTAACATACAATTGTTGGCATAACGTTGAGCAACCACGACAGAGATTTTA
Organism: Bacillota bacterium; assembly: GCA_021849995.1. Taxonomy (GTDB): domain Bacteria; phylum Bacillota; class Desulfitobacteriia; order Desulfitobacteriales; family Desulfitobacteriaceae; genus JAJZSC01. The sequence continues at coordinate 2,284 of JAJZSC010000255.1, forward strand.
TGAACTGCTGCACGAACAGCAACCAGCTGAAGTAAAATCTCGTCACATTCCTTTTCCTCTTCTATCATTCTCTCTACCGCAGCCACATGTCCCCTAACAGTCTTTAACCGAGTAAGAATCTGTTTTACCTCTTCTGAGTCGACATTTTTCAAAGTTTTTCCCTACTTTCACCAAACTTAAATCCTTGCAAAGAATTTCATCTTGGCAGGCGGCTACCTATATGTATTTAGTTACACTCTATAAAGACGAACATATTTATGATAGCTTTCGAGGACCCTCTGAACATACTCCCTTGTCTCTCTAAAAGGAATGTCCTCATAGCGGATGTTCCTAATATTTATCTGTTCACTTTTTATCCATTCTTTTACGCGCCCGCTCCCACCATTATAAGCCGCCAATACAAGTGTTGCGTTATTGTTAAATTCTTTTTGGAGATTAGCCAAATACCATGTTCCATATTGAATATTCTTCTCTGGATCTATCAAATCCTCTTCCGTAAAAGAAGAATCACTAATAGATTGCGAAATCCAGCGTGCTGTATTAGGCATCAGTTGCATTAGCCCTTGAGCCCCTTTATTAGATTTTGATTTTGGGAGGAACTTGCTTTCTGTCCTAATAACCGAGATAACAAGCAGCGGATCAACACCATAGTCAGCCGAATACTTTTCTACTATCGGTCTGTAAGGATATGGGTAATATATCTTCTGAATGGCTGGCAGTTTGATTACCTGAGCACCAATGCCAATTAAAACAATTATTAGTACTAACCACTTTAGATTTAGAACTTTTTTAATCATCACTACTCCTTACGCTTAATTATTTGAAGACTTGTATTATTCTTATTGGACTATTAATGACTTTATTCTCTCTAACTCTTTGTTTAATTGGCTAACCGTCTGAGTCCACTTTCCTGAGTTATCGATTATTACATTAGAGTATTTACACTTATCTATCAGTGGCATCTGGGACTTTAACCTGGCGCTAACCTCTTCGTCAGTTAATTTATCTCGGTCCTTAACTCTTTCAAGCTGCACCTCCTCGGGTACCCAGACAAGCCAGATTTCATCAACCTCTGCCTCAAGATGGGCCTCAATGAGTAATGGCACATCCCAAATGCATACTTTCTCTCCTTTTTCCCTTAAACCCTCACGGTCTTTTTGCATTTTTCTTAGTACGAGAGGATGAACTATCGATTCCAGTCTAAGCCGGGCATCCTTATTTTCAAAGACAGCTTTACCTAAGACCTTCCTGTCAATCTCCCCTGATCCAGTTAATATGGCTGGTCCAAACTCCTGTTTCAGGAGAGCAATTAACTCCTGGTCTTCCCTAAACAACCAATGTACTGTCTTATCCGCATCAAGAACCGGTACACCTGCCTCCCTAAACCAACCAGCTACAGTTGACTTACCGCTTCCTATTCCTCCTGTAAGACCGATAGTAAACATAATTCATCACCTTTAGCTCGAAAGCTCCAGCCACTGGTCCATGACCTCATCCAGTTCTGCTTTTACCTGCTCATACATTCCATGAAGCTCAAGCGCCCTTTCATAATCCGACTCTGAACTTGCCAGATCTTCCTCAATAGATCTGAGACTTCTTTCCAAGTCCGTTATCTGCTCTTCCAGTTGTCTTAGCTTTTTCTCCCGGCGCTGGTTATCACGACTTGGATTATTCTTTACCTTCATAGGCTCTAACGGCTGTGATTCCCGCTCTTGGCTTGCAAGTTGCTGGCGGTAACCCTTAAAGCTAGAATAATCTCCCTCAAAAGTTACCAGGCCAGTTTTTTCAAGCTCACAGATACGGTTGACAACTTTATCCAGAAAGTAACGGTCATGAGATATTACAAGTATTGTCCCGTCAAAATCCTGCAAGGCTTCTTCCAATACCTCTCTGGTTTCAGCATCCAGGTGATTTGTAGGCTCATCCAAAAGCAGTAAGTTTCCCCCGGCTAAGAAAAGCTTGGCCAAGGCTAAACGGCTCTTTTCTCCCCCACTTAAAACACTGGCAGGTTTGAATACTTCCTCTCCCCTAAATCCAAACCTTGCTAACAAAGATCGGATTTCTAACTCCTTCAGGCTGGAAACCGAACGAATTTCATCCATAATACTACCTGTTAGGTCTAATTCTTCGTGCTGCTGAGAGTAGTAACCAATCTTCACATTAGCTCCGGTTTTAATAAACCCCTGATAAGGAACGAGATCTAATATAGCCCTAAATAACGTAGTCTTCCCTACTCCATTCCGGCCCAGCAAAGCAACTCTATCTCCGCGCCGCAACTCCAGATTTAGGTCTTTGAACAAAACCTTACTGCCAAAAGCTACCGCAAGCAGGTCAATTGTCAGGACTCTATCTCCACTTCTGGTTACGCTCCCTAAGGAAATCTTGAGATTCTTATCCGTCTTCCGGCTTTCAATAGGAGTCAATCTATCTAATTGGGTTTGACGGCCTCGTGCCTGTTTGGCATTGACTCCGGCCTTGTTTTTCCGGATGTAATCCTGCAATCTGGCAATTCTTCTATTCAGCCTCTCCGCTTCCCGGGCAATCGTCACCTCATCAATAGCTTTCTGAAGCTCATACTCGGAGAAATTCCCAGAGTAAACCTTTGCTCCCCCATTACTGAGAGAGACGATTTTTGATACAAACTGATCCAGAAAATAACGGTCATGGGAGACTACTAACACTGCTCCTGGATAGTCTTTAAGAAAACCCTCCAACCATTCTGTAGCTTCAATGTCCAGATGATTAGTTGGCTCATCCAGAATAAGCAAATCCGGGGACCTTAAAAGCAACTTAGCCAAAGCCAACCGCGTTTTCTGACCACCGCTTAAGTTAGCAATATTGTTTCCTGCTTCTTTGTCGAGGCCCAGACCTGCTAAAATTCTCCTAATCTGTGTCTCAAGAGCGTATCCTCCCGAACTTTCATAGGCTTCCGTTAATTTAGAATACTGCTCAAAGATTTTATCAGAAGGGTCACAGGCCATTTTTTCCTCAAGTACACCTAGCTGAGCTCTCATTTCCAAAATATCTGATCGCTCAGATAGCATGCTCTCAATGACTACTCCCCTGTCTTCTAAGAATAATGTTTGAGGCAAATAGCCGTAATTTCCATTTTGTACTACTGAACCACTCTCCAGCCTTATTTCACCGATTAAAGCCCGTAAGAGTGAGGTCTTGCCAACTCCATTGGGGCCTACCAGGCCCACCTTTTCTCCTGCCTCTATTCCGAAACTGACCTGCCGAAACAAGGGTTCTCCTGAAACATCGACACCACAGTCCCGACAATATAACATACTCATTTTAG
>JAJZSC010000256.1 GCA_021849995.1 Bacillota bacterium
CCTTTTTACAAAAGCTATACTTTCCGGTAATCCAATTAAAGTCTTCAATTATGGCAAGATGAAAAGGGACTTTACTTATATTGATGATATTGTGGAAGGTATTGTCCGGCTGATAGATAAAAAACCAGAACCAAACACCGGCTGGAGTGGGCATCAACCCGATCCCGGGACAAGTTACGCTCCTTACAGGATATATAATATTGGAAACAATAGACCGGTCGAATTGCTTTCTTTTATTTCTATCCTGGAAGAAAACCTTGGTCGGGCAGCCATTAAGGAATTCTTGCCTATTCAGGCAGGTGACGTGCCTTCTACCTATGCGGATGTAGATGATCTTATGCGAGATGTAGGATTTAAACCTGAGACAACTATAGAAGAAGGTATTCGGAAGTTTGTAGTATGGTATAAAGACTTTTACGAGGTGGAGTAAACAATGAGCAGAAAAATAGGGGTAGTAGGGCTTGGATATGTGGGTTTACCTGTAGCCGTAGCATTTGGGGAGAAGCAGCCAATTATAGGGTTTGATATTAATCCCCACCGGATTGCAACTTTACAACAAAATACTGATTATACAGGTGAAGTGTTGGAAGAAGAACTGAAAAAAGCACAGATTGATTTCACGTCGAATGCAGAAAAGCTTAAGGATTGTGATTTTATTATTGTTGCAGTGCCAACGCCTATTGATAAGGCGAAACAACCAGACTTGACCCCTTTAATCAAAGCCTCTGAAACGGTTGGGAAAAACTTGCAACCGGGGACCATTGTTGTTTATGAATCCACTGTATATCCAGGAGCGACAGAAGAAATTTGTGTTCCTGTTCTCGAACAACATTCAGGTTTGCGGGCCGGGTATGATTTCTTTGTTGGTTATTCACCGGAACGAATAAACCCAGGAGATAAGGAACATACATTTAAGCATATTGTTAAGGTCGTATCGGGACAGGATGAAGATACCCTGGACGTTATTGCAGATACATATGGAATGGTAGTAGAAGCAGGTGTGCATAAGGCTCCTTCGATTAAGGTGGCCGAAGCGGCTAAGGTTATTGAGAATACCCAGCGAGATTTGAATATTGCCTTGATGAATGAACTGGCCATTATTTTTGATTGCCTAGGTATTGATACGGCAGACGTACTGGCTGCGGCAAGTACAAAGTGGAATTTCCTTCGATTTACGCCTGGTCTGGTAGGTGGGCACTGTATTGGAGTAGATCCTTACTATCTTACCCATAAAGCGGAAAGTATTGGTTATCATCCGCAAATGATCCTTTCCGGACGAAGAATCAATGATGGTATGGGGAAATTCATTGCCACATCCTTGGTAAAGCAAATGATTTTAAAAAGAATCCCCATGCAAGGCTCCCGGGTCACAATTTTGGGAGTAACTTTTAAAGAAAATGTTCCAGATTTACGGAATTCTAGAGTAATTGATATTATCCGTGAATTACAAGACTTTGGAATAGAGGTTCAGGTTACCGATCCTTTGGCAGATTATGAGGAGGCCAAAGCGGAATATGGATTGCAACTACGTCCCTTAAATGAATTACAGTTAGCTGATGCTATAATTCTGGCTGTACCTCATTACGACTATATGGCTCTAGGATGGAAAGGAGTAACTTCTCTATTACATAACCATCATGGAATTATAGTAGATATTAAGAGTGTGTTGGATGTTGCCTCTCGACCAAACAATATAACTCTGTGGAGATTGTGACATGAAAAAAATTTTGCAAATATGCGCGATTGATACTTCCGTTGAAGCATTGCTTAAACCTTTAATAGATTCCTTAACGGATAGTGGTTATATTGTACATAATGCCTGTACAGACACGGGAAAATTTGAGGAGTTAACAAAAAAAGGACTACATATGGTAGATATCCCGATTGAGCGGAAAATAAGCCCGTTATCGAATCTTAAATCAATTATGAAATTATATTCTCTAATGCAAAAAGAGAAGTATGATATTGTTCATGTTCATACGCCTGTTGCTGCAATACTGGGACGTGTTGCTGCAAAATTGGCCGGTGTGCGACACATCATTTACACAGCCCACGGCTTTTATTTTCATGAAGGAATGTCAAAAATCCAGTACCAGTTTTATTATAGCCTGGAGAAGATATTTGCCCGGTATTTTACCAATTGGTTGCTGTTACAGAGCAGGGAAGACTATGAGTTGTGTGTACAGGATGAATTTAAAGCTAAAGAGAGTATTATTCATATTAGTAATGGTGTGGATATTCATACTAAATTTAAGCCGGAATTAATAGATAGTAAGGTAAAAAGTCACCTAAAAAAAGAGCTGGGAATTAAAGAGGGTGATATTGTCTTTACGTTTATCGGCAGGTTTGTAAAAGAAAAAGGTATTTTTGAACTGCTAGAGGCCTTCCATCACCTAAAAAAAAACCGGCCCAATGTCAGCTTATTGTTAATTGGTGATATTCTGGCCAGTGAGAGAGATCAGAGTAGCTATGCTTTATTAAAAGAAATGTTACATGACCCGGCAATTATCACTCCCGGCTATAGAAAAGACATTCCAGAATTATTATCCGTAAGTGATGTTTTTGTGTTACCGTCTTACCGGGAAGGGCTACCTAGATCTATTATTGAAGCAATGGCTATGGGCAAACCGGTTATTGCGACCAATATTCGAGGCTGTAGGGAGGAAGTATTTCACGGTGAAAATGGATTTTTAATCGAGAAAGAAAAAAGTAGTGAGCTATACGAAAAAATGCTACTAATGCTCGATGACCATCACAGCAGAACCTCACTGGGTGAGCGAAGCCGGAGAATTGCAGAAGAATTATTTGATGAAGCGAAAGTTATTCATAAACAACTTGGGTTATTTCATAGGCTCAATTAATAAGGTTAAGTAAAAATGGGTGTGATGTGGATGAAGCGTTTGTTTGATTTATGTTCAGCGACTTGTTTGTTACTAATTCTATCGCCGATTATGCTAATAGTAGCGTTACTGGTAGGCCTAAAACTTGGCGCACCGGTTCTTTTTAAGCAACTGCGTCCCGGCCTACATGCTAAACCTTTTTATGTCTACAAGTTTCGTACCATGACTGATCAGAGGGATGCACAAGGTCAATTACTGTCCGATGGGATTCGCCTAACACCTTTTGGTAAGTTGCTTCGAAAGCTCAGCCTGGATGAACTTCCTCAACTGTTGAATGTGATTAAAGGAGATTTGAGTATGGTAGGTCCACGGCCTCTCTTGATGGGATACCTGTCACTCTACACTCCTGAACAAGCCCGGCGCCACGTAGTAAAACCGGGCATCACCGGCTGGGCGCAGGTAAATGGGAGGAATATGATTACCTGGGAAGAAAAGTTTGCATTGGATGTGTGGTATGTAGATAACCGGTCATTTTGGCTAGACCTCAAGATTCTTTGGTTGACATTATTAAAAGTGGTTAGGTCGGAAGGAATAAACCAACAAGGGCAGGCAACGACGGAAAAGTTTAAGGGGATTCAATTGTAAATGCGTGGAATTTAGGGCCGGATTAAAAATTCCCAAGAATAAAGAGGGTGTTCATATGAAAGATATCGTTATTATAGGAGCAGGTGGATTTGCTAGAGAAGTTGCTTGGCTTATTGAAGGGATTAACCGTAAAGAATCTCAATGGAAGTTACTGGGCTTTATTGATGAAAATAAAGAAAATCGAGGAAAAGTATTAAATGGTGCAAAGGTACTTGGAGACTTTAGTTGGTTTACTACTATTAATAAAGAAATTTATGCAGTTTGTGCAGTAGGCAATCCCAAGATCAAAGAACAACTTGTGAATAAAACTAACGAAGCGGGAGTAAAGTTCGCCACACTTATCCATCCAGATGCGGTAATTTCTAATTATAGTGAAATCGGAGAAGGAACAATTATATGTGTCGGTAACATTGTTACTACAAATATTATTATTGGTAATCATGTAATTCTAAATTTGGATTGTACAGTTGGTCATGATGCAGTAATTGATGATTATTGTACCATTGCGCCAAGTGTAAATATTTCGGGTAATGTAAAATTGAATAAAGGTGTCGATGTTGGAACAGGAAGTGCTATTATTCAGGGTATAGAAATAGGGGAGTATTCAATAATTGGAGCGGGTTCTGTAGTGGTCAGAAGTATTCCGGCTAGATGCACAGTCGTGGGCTCACCTGCCAAACCAATTAAGTTTCATAGTGAAAATGAAAGTGCATTATAGGAATACTGAGGAGAGTGAATATTTAAATGGTAGGTTCAAATAACAGGATTTACCTTTCACCACCACATATGAGTGGGTATGAGCAACAGTTTGTTGCAGAAGCGTTTGCTAGCAATTGGATTGCCCCACTAGGGCCGCATGTAGATGCCTTTGAGCGCGAACTGGCAGAGCATGTCGGGATTGCAGGAGCAGTAGCAGTAAGTTCAGGTACTGCGGCCATTCATTTGGCTTTACGGCTTTTAGGGGTTGGACCGGGTGATAAGATTTTCTGTTCATCCCTTACCTTTGTGGCAAGTGCCAACCCTATTTTGTATCAGGGAGCAGAGCCGGTTTTTATCGACTCTGAACCTGAATCATGGAATATGTCACCTTCCGCCCTGGAGCGGGCATTTCGAGCCGCAGACAATTCGGGTAAACTGCCTAAAGCTGTTATTGTTGTTAATCTTTACGGTCAAAGTGCTGATATGGCGCCCCTGATAGCGATTTGTGACCGGTATGATGTACCGGTAATTGAGGATGCAGCAGAATCTCTAGGAGCAACTTATCAGGGAAAGGCAAGCGGCGCTTTGGGCAAATTTGGTATTTATTCCTTTAACGGTAATAAAATAATTACCACCTCAGGTGGTGGGATGTTGGTATCTAATAATCTTGAAGCATTAGAAAAGGCACGATTCTGGGCAACCCAGGCCCGGGACCCGGCAAGGCATTACCAGCATTGTGAGGTTGGACATAACTATCGCTTAAGCAATGTATTGGCCGGGATTGGCAGAGGTCAGTTGCGGCTATTGGGAGAACGCGTGGATAGGCGGCGCTCTGTTTTTAGGCGTTATTATTCGGCCTTTTCGAATGTTGACGGTATTCAATTTATGCCTGAAGCACTGTATGGACGTTCAACCCGATGGTTGACTGCATTGACAATCGATCCGCATCGTTGCGGAGTGTCTGCAGTGCATATAGTCGACGCTTTAGCCAAAGAAAATATTGAGGCTCGCCCTGTCTGGAAGCCCTTACATCTTCAGCCATTGTTTAAAGAATGTGATTATTATACTCATACCATTGAGGAGAGTGTTTCTGACAGATTGTTTGAAACAGGCATTTGTCTGCCGTCCGGATCAAACATGAGTGAGGATGAGTTGTGTAGGGTGATAGACTGTGTAAGAAAATGCCTTGCCGTTGGCTAATGAAGCGGGAGAGGCCCATTGAGCACTACTATGCAATTAAGATTCGAAGTTAATAGAAGTAACAGGTTAGGTGAAATAAATGACATCCACTAAAAGAATTGCGGTAGCCACAGTGGGGGTTACCGTCCTTACATTTATAAGCAAAATCTTGGGATTTATAAGAGAAATGGTTATTGCCGCCTATTTAGATCGGAA
>JAJZSC010000257.1:0-1182 GCA_021849995.1 Bacillota bacterium
CCGATCTATTAAATTTTGTAAAACATATTTGTAAATACATTTGGCAGGAGATGTTGCCTTAATGAAGAAAATAAAAGATAGAATGGTGCTAGGTTTGATAGCCGGCGGTGCAGGAGTTTTATTACAAACAATCTTTGATGAAATATCAGTAAGGGTAGGTATTTCCAAACGATCTTATCGTACGACTGCTGCCGGAATATGGGTTTCCTCTAGACGACAGGCGGAAAAATGGCAGGGCCAATTGTTTGGTTTCTTTATGAATTCCTTCTTAGCCATGTTGGGCGGAATCTCAATCGTTAACATATTTTCCAAAAGCGGAAGGGATCACTGGCTTATTAAGGGGCTATATTTCGGAATGACTTTTGGAGCGATCATAAATGGATTACTTAGTTCGTTGCCAATGAATAAGGTAAAACCAAAAGATGCAAACAGCAACCTTTCATATCTTTTTACAAATGCTTTGTACGGGCTTGCTGTCGGGACTATAGCTGCAAAACTGGGGGACGACTCAATCTATGACGCTAAACCTCAAAATAATTATTTGAAGCCAACTGAGCTGACAACAGAACAGTCTAATGTTCATAAGCTGGCAGCAAAATAAATGCATAAATTTTGACTAAAGTCAATTTCGACTTCAGTCAAATCTCTTCGGTCAACGCCAAATATAAGTGCTATCATAACTAGAGCTAATAAGAACGTGAGATAAGCCCTGATCTAGTATATGAATTTGGTATTGAGAAATACCAACTAGTTACTCCACTTATTGAACAGGGAATAGGAATGCTTATTTCTCTAATCCACTGACTAAATAAATTCTAGAGCTGCATACTTAGCGTTATTACTAAATCTTTGAAATTTGCCTTAATTAATGGTATAATATGGTTAGGTCTTTCTAAGGGGTGTTCAGATCACGATAAATAAAGTGCTTTTCGGTTCGTATCTACTAGAACCTGTTGGAATTGTTGAAGAGATAATAAAAACCGGTATTGAGGTTCGATTGCTGAATAATAAGATATAGGTTATAAAGCCAAAAGCGCCAAGTTGCGATATCTTGTACAATGACCTATTCGCACATGAGCGCAAATAAATACCAAAAATAGTTACCAGGGCTTAAATAAACTAAGCCCTGGTTCTTAATTTATTTCAATTTATCTATCACAAATAAATTGTTGAATGTTTATA
>JAJZSC010000257.1:1192-5506 GCA_021849995.1 Bacillota bacterium
GTATCTATGTATAATTATTTAAAGTAAAGTTTGGAACTTCTCCAGCTAGGGGGTTAAAATATGAAAGTTGGAATTTTAGGAGCTACGGGTTATACAGGACACGAATTGGTTCGCCTTTTAAACGTGCATCCTGAGGCGGAACTAATATACCTTGGGTCATCGAGTTCTGCCGGAAAAGGTTATGAAACGGTCTATCCTCACTTCGAGGGTTTTGGTAAGGGTTATTTGCAGACGGAAGATGTTCCCGAGCTAGATGTTTTGTTTTGTGCCTTGCCACACGGACTCACCGCTGCTAGAGCTAAGGAGCTTTTAGACAGACAGATTAAGGTAATAGATCTCGGAGCAGATTTCCGTTTAAAAGACCCAGACTCATATAAAACTTGGTATAGATTAGATCATCCTGTTCCTGAGTTATTAGCGGAAGCGGTCTACGGGCTTCCTGAAGTATATAGAGAAGAGATTGGGAAAACCTCACTTGTTGCTAATCCTGGTTGCTACCCTACTGCTACCTTGTTAGCATTGATTCCCCTTCTTGAGAGCAAGCTGATAAAAGGTAATTCTCTAATCATCGATGCTAAGTCAGGAGTTTCAGGTGCAGGCAGGGGTGCTTCCCTAAACACTCATTTCGCTGAGGTGACAGAGAACTTCAAAGCCTATGGGATAGCAGAACATCGGCACACCCCTGAAATTGAACAAGAATTGTCCCGTGCTGCTGGAAGCGCTCTGACTGTATCTTTCACTCCGCATCTTGTCCCTATGATTCGTGGAATCTTAACAACTATTTACGCAGATGTTGAGGCGGGAGTTGGGGAAGATGATTTACGGGCTTGTTGGAATGATCACTACAGTAATGAAGAGTTTATCCGTGTTTTGCCGAAAGGCACCTGGCCTCAGACGAAATTCTGTACCGGTTCGAATTACGTTTATTTGCAATTGACGTTAGATAAAAGGACGGGTCGGGCAGTAATAGTCTCGGCTATCGATAACCTTGTCAAAGGTGCTTCAGGTCAGGCTATTCAGAACATGAATATAATGTACGGTTTGCCTGAGAATTACGGGCTGAAAGGAACTGCAATTTGGCCGTAATTTGTACAGGGTTGAGGTATATTGAGGTTGAAAACCAATGAATTTGATCATTGGAGGAAAGAGGGGATTGGCATGGCTGACCAAGAGAAGAATAAGAATAACATTGAAAATAGATGGACCTGGCTTGATAGCGGTGTAGCCGCACCAAAAGGCTTTTTTGCCACTGGAGTCCAGGCTGGGATTAAATATCAGAACAAATATGATGTAGCTTTGATATATTCAGACCGGATGGCTCAGGCGGCTGGAGTTTTTACACGTAACAAGGTCAAGGCTCATCCCCTGGTACTCACTCAGAAACATCTGGAAGATGGGCAGGCCCAGGCCGTAGTTGTCAACAGCGGTAACGCTAATGCCTGTGTAGGCGAGGCAGGGGATCAGGCCGCTTTAGCTATGGCCTGCGAGACAGCCAAATGCTTAGGGTTAAAAACAGAGGATGTACTGGTGACTTCCACGGGAGTAATCGGGGTGGAGATGCCGGTTGTGCGGGTGGTTTCGGGAATTCAGGCTGCAGCAGCTGAGATAAAGAAATTAGTCGGAACTAATAGTTCGCTTCTGGAAGCAGGGGTGCAAGCTGATACTGATTCTAAAGCTAAAGCTGAGACCAAGGTTAAATCAGAAGTGGATAATGAGGCTAAAACAGGATCGGAAGCAGAAGCTAGAGCCCTTGTCCATGAACATGGGACACTTGCCGCTAGGGCAATAATGACAACTGATACGACTTTAAAGCAAGTCGCCGGGGAACTGGGTTGCAAGTCAGGGGTAATCAGGGTTGGGGCCATGGCTAAAGGCTCAGGTATGATTCATCCCAATATGGGCACCATGCTTGGTTTTATCACGACAGATGCGGCAGTTGACCATGCAGAGCTTAAAGACTTGTTAGTTCAGGCAGTGGATGAGAGCTTTAACATGGTTACAGTAGATGGTGATACAAGTACCAACGACATGGTAGTAATACTTGCCAACGGAGCATCAGGGGTCACTCCAGAGGGTGAAGAGCTAGAAGCCTTTAAAGAACTTGTTAGCGAGATCTGTGTTAAGCTTGCCCAGGAAATCGCAAGGGACGGCGAAGGAGCAACAAAGCTGATTGAAGTAAAGGTGCTTGGAGCAGAGTCAGTTGATGGCGCTCGTCAAATAGCCAAAGCTATTTGTGGGTCGAGTTTGGTTAAAGCCGCTATTTTTGGGGAAGATGCCAACTGGGGTAGGATTTTAGCTGCAGCCGGTTACTCTGGAGCAGACTTTAATCCAGACTTGGTAGATATATATCTGGGAGACGTCATAGTTGCTAGTGAAGGTAGAGGTTTGAACTTTTCCGAAGAAAAGGCAAAAGAAGTACTCGAACAAAAGGAAATTGTAATCACTGTAAACCTCAATTCAGGGCAGGATTCGGCCACAGCCTGGGGCTGTGATTTAACTCATGAGTATGTGACGATTAATGGGAAATACAGAACTTAGGAAAGAATCCTCGCCACTTTGTCAGTCTACAGTGTGAAGTGAAGCCGCGTCTGCTGGCTAGGGCAAAAGTATACGGATTCTTGTCCTTTGTCTATTGCCATTAGGTTTGGCGTGAATATTAACTAAATTCAATCGCAGCGCGTGCGTCAATCTTCATGGAAGGATTAATGCTGCTGCGACACTCAGAACAAACTAAAAAGAGCTGCTAAGGGGTTGGGGTAAATGATGAGAGAGAACCTGGACAAAGCGAGAATTTTGGTTGAAGCTCTTCCTTATATACAGAAATTCGCCGGGAAGACCATTCTGATTAAGTACGGCGGGCATGCCATGATTGATCAGGAATTAAAAGAGTCGGTCATGCTCGATATCTTGCTGCTTCAATCTGTGGGAATCAAACCTGTGATTGTACACGGCGGCGGTCCGGAGATAAACTCCATGCTCAAACGGGTCGGTAAAGAAAGTCAGTTTGTCCGGGGCCTTAGGGTCACTGATGCTGAGACTATGGAAATAGCCGCTATGGTCCTGGTAGGTAAGCTCAATACAGAGATAGTATCACTTTTAAACAAATACGGGGGAAAAGCGGTTGGATTATCTGGGAAAGACGCTAACCTCTTGATGGCCAATAAGAAACCCATGAAAGTAACAAATAACGATGGTGAAGTAGAAGAAATTGATCTCGGTTTTGTTGGCGAGGTTTGTAACGTCTGTCCGAGCATCATTCAGACCCTGCTTCAAGAAGGCTACATCCCGGTGATTTCACCACTAGCTGGTGGATTAAATGGCGAAACTTATAATATAAATGCTGATACTGCGGCAGGGAAAATCGCCGAAGCCTTAAAGGCTGATAAGTTTTTGCTTTTGACAGATGTAAGTGGTGTGCTAAAGGACGTTAATGATCCTGAATCCTTGATTCCGACCATAAGCAAGGATGATATACCTGCTTTGATTGAACAGGAAGTTCTTAAAGGCGGGATGTTACCTAAGGTCGAGTGTGCGGTTAGTGCCCTTGAGGGTGGAGTAGGAAGCGTGCATATCATTGATGGTAGAATCCCTCATTCAATCTTACTGGAGATATTTACAGATGGCGGAATAGGGACAATGTTTGTTTAAGGACAATCGATAAGGCTTAATATTTCTCTTAATAAATCTTAATAAATCTTAATAAAAAATTATTTTTTGCAGATAGATTCTTATGGATAGTCTTTACGAGTTTACAAATTGAACAGGGGAATGTCTGAGTAAATTATGATTGGGAGGGAAAGTTATGTTTGAAGGATCAAATACAGAAGAAATTATCGCCCGTGGTAAGGAAGTCGTCATGAACACTTACGGACGCTTATCAATGGCTTTAGTAAAAGGAGAAGGCTCTTGGGTTTGGGATGCAGAGGGAAACCGGTACCTAGACTTTGTCACAGGGTTAGCGGTTAACGCTCTGGGTCATGGTCATCCGGCAGTTGTGAAGGCGATTCAAGAGCAGGCAGAACAACTGCTCCACACCTCTAATCTCTACTGGATTCCCAATCAAATCGCGCTCGCAGAAAAGCTGGTTAAGAATTCCTTTGCGGATAAGGTCTTCTTCTGCAACAGCGGCGCCGAGGCCAATGAATCAGCAATCAAGCTGGCTAGAAAATACGCCAAAGAGAACTACGGTTCTGATAAATATGAAATAGTTACCCTCCATAATTCCTTCCATGGCCGCACTCTGGCTACTCTTACTGCTACAGGGCAAAAGAAGTACCAGGTCGGGTATGATCCACTGCCAGAAGGGTTTGAGAT
>JAJZSC010000002.1:0-7081 GCA_021849995.1 Bacillota bacterium
GCTCAACCCAAACCTGGCCGTCCTCTGCATCATAGCCGAAGCGCACTTTATTGCGCTCTTCCCACTCCCCGAGAGGCTTTTCATCATCCGTCGTCGTGCCGCGGTAGAAATCGATTTGAGTACGATTAGTCGTGCCCAGCTTTTCTTGAGCATTGGTTAAATAGACTTCGGCACCACTGGCTAAGTTATTGAAATTTAATAACCTAAGAGCCCCATAGGTTGTGTCTAGATCCCGACTGGTAGTATTGAGATTAATCGAATCTGTATCGTCATCGTCATCGTCTTCGTCCACTACTTCTAGGCCCTCAATGGAATAATTGAGTCGTTTAACAATATTTCCGCCACGGTTAATTACATTAATTATCACGGAATCTCCGTTGGCTAAACTTCCATTGTCTTCCTCACCAGCAATTTCATAATCAAAGACCGGGTTATTATCAATGATTTTGATGACTTCTCCTTCTCCATCATCCCCTTGCAGCTGAACCTCGAACCGACTCCATTTAGCCTTCATATAGGAATTGTGATAGCTTTTGTCATTCCCATGGCCCTTAATCTTGAAGTCCTCCACTCCTTTAGCCTGGACTGCCGCCGGAAGAGCCAAGAATGTAACTAAGGCAATAGGTACTAATTTTCCAATAATCTTTTTCAACTGTTCTACCTCCCCATAAATATCATGCGAGGCCTTAATTTAGACGAACCAAATATTGCCTCTCATTAAGTAATTCGCAGGTCAGGAAGTATTTAGGGGGGTTCTCGGGAATTTTTTTACCTTTATTATCCAACAAATTACGACAAAAGACCCCCGGGTTCAGGATCTAATAATACTGATCCGAAGCCGGGGGTGAGTTTTATAGAGATTATCCTTCTTGATTTTTATGATCAAAGATTTTTGTTAATCCCCATTTGTAGACATGATACAAAAGGATCGGAATCCATAAGGCCCAAAACGAGTACCTTGTCGTCTTATTTGTTAAGTCAGCATAATAGGTCAAGTAAAGTCCACAGATATATAATGTTGCCGACGAAATTAATTTAGCTATAAATTTGGCCTTTAAATAAGTAGGTTTACTATTAATAAGATAGCTATATGAAAAACTAGGTTTGAATTTTTGAATAAGCGCAAGGAATAAAAGTAATGTTGCCATAATAAAAATCATATTTATATGGTTAATATGACCTTGTCTAATAGATTCCTCAAAAGTCAATATCTGTAACCACCCCTCTTTTATTTTAGCATTCCAAAATACTAAAAACAATCATAAGGAGCAGGATGGCCTGCTGCTTGTGAAAGATACAAAAAATAACCTGTGTGAGATTTTTTCAAGCTGGTGGTACGTTATCCCAAAAAAAGAGGACTGTACACCTTGAAGTGAACAGTCCTCTAATATATAAGGGGATTAACAAATAGAGTGGGGATGAAATAAACCGGAAAACAAGTTTCGTTACATCCCCTTCTCCATTATTCGTCTATCTTTCCTTACCCCCTGATTTGTCTCCTTTGTCACTTTTTTTCGGAGCTTGAGTTTTCTCTCCCTCTGGCTTCTTAGATGCGTTATCCAAACTCGCATCGTTTTCTTTTGACCCACTCTCTTGTTCTGCCTTAAGCTTAGCTTCTTGCTGAGCTTTCTGCTCTATCACTTTTTGTTCCTGAGCTTTCGCTTCATCTTTAGATTTCTCTTCAGATTTGGCTTTCTCTTCAGGTGATTCTTTCAGCTCTTCTTTAGGCAAACTTCCACTTTCGCCTTTTAATTCTAGTGTTTGCCCCTGCTGCTTGGCCGACTTAAGTTCTGCTTTAGCTTCTGATTTTACTTTCAATACTTTACTTTTCTCTGCATCAGCATCCGGTAAAGCACTCGTCGTTAAAGCCATAGTATTAAGGGTTTCACCCGAGGCAACCGCAACTCCATCCAATTCCTCTGACTGATCATCCTCCCCTTCTAGAGTTTGATCGAGGTTTTCTAAAGCCGCTTGATCTTCCTCGCTTAATTCACTGTCCTCTAACCCTTTGGTCGCTTTCCTTAATTCTTTAGCGACCATTAGTTGATCCTTTTTATCCATTTTGGTGATGCTCTTTTCCATTGAACGAACAACGTTGAGGGCTACCTTTTGAGCAGCTTGGGGAGGAAGCTTTTCTAAGAGCCCGCCCAAGGTCTGAATATTATTGGCATGAGTTTTACTGAGCGCAGTCTCAAGTTTTACTGTCGTCTCGGAATCTGTTTCTGTAAGTAATGCCAGAAAAGCCTGTGCTTCAGCAATCTTTTCCGTATATGCAGTGATTGCACCTTCGGCTTCCTCAGTATCTCCCTGCTCGATCAATGCTCCAGCTTCTGCAATTCTTTCTAGGGCTTGGTCCTCTAGGAGCTCTGTTTTCTTTACCGGATCAAATGTGAGAGCTACTTGAAGTTTCTCGATCAGTGTCGTCAACCAATAAACAGGAGAATCCGGAAGTGTACCAGGTGAAACAACCTCTCCATTTTCATCAAGGATCGGAGGAAGATCCTCCTCAGCATTTTCCGAGCCGTCAGGCACCTCACCAGCGTCAGTTTCCGCGGTATCCTCAGGTTCGGTGTTACTTTCAGTCTCTTCAGTTACTTCAGGATCAGTGGTCGCTTCAGTATCCGATGCAGGTTCACTTACCTCATTCTCTGCGACGGGGGCAGTTTCCAAATTTGCGACGGGTGCATTCAAGTCCCCATCCGTCTCTGCTAGAGCTAGCGAGGCAGTAAGGGGCATGACACAGAGAGCTAGGGTTAACGCTAAGGCAAGTTTTTTCTTTAGTATATTCATCCAATTCACTCCTTCTTAAGGCCCATTAAGAAATCCATCTTATTTTCGCATTATACTCTCCACCAAATGCTCCAACAAGCCTATTTCCTAAGGTCAGGACGAATGGACTAGAAAATCAGTACTTTAAACCCACCACATTATCCCTTAAATTCTCATTTCAGAAATATAACCCCAGATAACTCACCCAAACCTTCTATCCTCAGAATGACATTGTTAGCGCTCTGTTTTCAACATCGCCCTTTACTAAAAGCTACTTTTAGCCGCTTCCAAAACCCCTGTTTTCTCTTCTTAACCGGCTCAATAAGAACACACTCTCCGCTGTACTGCATCCCCTGCCCCCTAAGGATATTTTGGGGATTAGTCACCGTCAGTTCCCGGAACCTGCTCTCGCCAACCAGTTCCCTCACACTCCGAAGTGTCTCCGGATAAGTTGACTCTCTTCGGGACACACGGTGTGCATCAGACCCTATAAAGTGAATTAAATTACTATCGAGCAGCATTTCCGCTAAACCCTTGGACTGAGGGCCGTAACGCCCATCCAGGCTCCTTAAGTTCAGCTGAAAGAAAATCCCCTTTCTGGCCCACTCCAGCAAACGTTCCGGAGCCTCAACTAACTTTCTGTTACGTTCCGGATGGGCAAGAACCGGTGTCAGCCCATTAACTTGTAATTCAAAAAACACCTGGTCCGTATATTGAGGAATTTCGAGCATTGGAAGCTCTACCAGAATATACTTACCCGCGTTTCCTAAGGTCATCAGTTTCCCCTCACATGCCCACTTCCCCATCTCCGGGAAGATATAGTTCTCAGAACCCGGCAGGATCTCAATCTGAATTCCGGCTTCCGCAACCCGCGTGCGCACCTGTTCTGTATAAGCCAGAATGTCTGCCGGGGACAAAAAATTGTCTTCCAAGACATGGGGGGTGGCAATCAGAGTCTTAAAACCCGACTGTTGCAACTGCCTAACTATTCCCAGAGTTTCTTCCATGGTTTTGGCCCCGTCATCAAGCCCGGGCAGGATGTGGCTATGGATATCTATCATCTAAACTCTCCCTAATATGGTTATATACCCTAGTGAACCTTGATTTGTTTCAGGTCTCAAAACAGAAACAGAAACAGAAACATTAACCTTACCTGAAAATATCCAAGATTATTCTACCACATACGAAAATCATTCGCTTGTGAAAGTAATAACCCTGCTTGCCTGCCCTCAATTATTCTCAATTTGAAAACAACTCTCTACAATTATGAATACAGGATTCATGGCAAAAACCTATTCCCCATTCTCTAAAGAAGTGCTACTATAGAGTCAAATCATTAATCCTGTTTAAACGTGTTGAGGTCAAAGATGCCCTCAGGGAAACCTGAGGGCACTTTCTGTTTAAATGGTTAATGGCTAGGCAATGGCGCCTATGGGTAGAAGTACTGCTACCCGTAGGCGCTTTTTGTTTAACATAAAAATTCACGACTTGAAAGGAGAAAAGAAAAATGAAAACAAGATCTGTAAACAAAGGAATTATCCTCACTATCATGACCGCTTTACTCCTGGCGATCCCAGGAGTTGCCTTAGGAGCCGATCCCACCGTTGAAAGCAACGCCATCGCTATCGATACCGTCTGGACTCTAATTGCCGGATTTCTCGTCTTCTTCATGCAAGCCGGATTCGCTATGGTTGAAGCAGGATTTACACGCGCCAAGAACGCCGGCAACATTATCATGAAAAACTTAATGGACTTTGCCATTGGCTCATTAATTTACTGGCTGATAGGATTTGCCATCATGTTTGGAGTTGACCAAGCAGGACTCTTTGGCACAACCGGTTTCGGTATGACTGATACCTTCGAGCACTTGGGATTATCCATCCCTCTTCCCGCCTTCCTCCTCTTTCAAACTGTCTTTGCAGCAACGGCAGCTACCATCGTTTCAGGGGCTATGGCCGAACGCACTAAATTCATGTCTTATGTCATTTATAGCTTTGTCATCAGTGCTGTGATCTACCCGGTCGTCGGTCACTGGATCTGGGGTGGAGGCTGGTTAATGGAGCGCGGCATGATAGACTTTGCAGGATCGACAGTCGTTCACTCCGTTGGCGGTTGGGCCGCTTTAGTCGGCGCGCTTCTCATTGGACCCCGGATTGGCAAATACAGCAAAGATGGTAAATCCCATGCCATTCCGGGACACAATATTACCCTGGGCGCTCTTGGCGTATTTATCCTCTGGTTTGGTTGGTTTGGCTTTAACCCGGGAAGTACCCTCTCCGGAACAAACCCCGATATCGGTAAAATTGCCTTGAACACAAACCTGGCAGCTGCCGCAGGTGCAGCAATGACGATGATCTTCACCTGGCTTAAATATAAGAAACCCGATGTTTCCTTAACTTTAAACGGAGCTTTAGCCGGCTTAGTAGCCATCACAGCAGGATGTTTAGCCGTAGATCCCATTGGAGCAGCCGTCATCGGAGCCTTGGCAGGAATCTTAATTGTTCTTTCCGTTGAATTTATCGACCAAGTCCTTAAGATTGACGATCCTGTCGGAGCTATTTCCGTCCATGGAGTCTGTGGTTGTTTTGGGACAATTATGGTCGGAGCCTTTGCCGTGGACGGAGGCCTCTTATATGGAGGGGGCAGTGCCTTATTAATCACTCAACTTATTGGTGTAGCCTCAGTTTTCGCTTGGACAGCAGTCACTTCTCTGATTCTTTTCGGTATCATTAAAGCAACCCTTGGCTTACGAGTTAGCGAAGAAGAGGAAGTCATCGGCTTAGATATCGGCGAACACGGTATGGAAGCCTACTCAGGCTTTGAAATGAAGGCACCTTCTGTAAATCTTTAATGCTTACGCAGGGATTCAATCATGAAAAGAATTGAATGTATCGTCTATCCCTCAAAATTAAAAGCTATTCGAGATTCAATCGGACAATTTGGATTTAAAGGGATGACTCTAACCAACGCCTTAGGGTGTGGGTTACAAAAAGGAAGAACCGAGATCTACCGAGGATACACAATCACGAATAACTTCTTTATCAAAACAAAGATTGAGTTAGTCGTGAGGAATGAATTTGTCGATTATGTCGTTGACCTAATAATCAAAGCAGCACAAACCGGAGAAATCGGCGATGGTATGATTTTTGTTTCCGATATAGAGAGTGCTGTCAGAATTCGCTCCGGTGACTGCGGAAATGTACAATGAAAAAGAGTAGGGGATGTAACAAACTTGAAAACAAGTTCAGTTACATCCCCTACTCTTTACTTCTTTGCCAAGAGACTTAAAGCCTATTTTCTAATATTGATCACCATCTCCACCAGCTTGTCGATTTCAGGCTTGGTAATTTGGGCATCGGCACCCACACTTAAGCCCTTATGGGCTAACCCTTCACTGGCAATCGAAGAAAACAAAATAACAGGGATCTGTTTTAATCTGGAATTACTTTTTATTTGCTTTGTTAAGGTTAAACCATCCATAACCGGCATTTCAATATCTGTAATAACGCAATATATTTCGTCTAAAGAACTATTCTCCAGGAAGGTTAAAGCGTCCTGGCCATTGCCGAACTTCTCCACAGTGGCCCCGGCTTTTAACAGAGACTCATTAACGACTTTTAATAAGAAGGTCGAGTCCTCTGCCACCACAAGTTTTTTCCCTTCCAGTCCTTTGGTGGCGCTGGATTCTTTCAAGGCCAAGGAAGGATCAATATCTCCCAGTATTTTTTCAAAGTCCAGCATTAAAATAATTTCATCGTTTTCAGCCTTCACAATTCCTGTTATTGGGGTTTCATTTTGACTGAGGAGAATCGAGGAGGGTGTCTCAATTTCTTTCCAGGACAGTCTCCTGATCCCACTGACAGAACTTACCTCAACAGCAAAATCACTGTTGTTAATATTAATCAGGATTAATAATCTTTCCTTCGAAGTTTTAGGACAATTTTGCTTGAGGGTTTTAATTAAGTCCAAAACAGGAATAACCCGCCCTCTATAGTTAATGACTCCGCTGATATTCTTATTGGAATTTGGAACATCAGTAATAGGCTGGTGGGTAAGAATGCATTCAACCTTGGCAACATTAACACCTAACACACTGTTCCCCGCTTTAAAGATAACGATTTCTAATTCATTAATGCCACTCTCTAAAAGAATATCTTGCTTCAAATAAAGACCTCCTTAAAATCATCAACGTCCGACAAATTTCTAAATATTTAGTACCATTTTAACATATTGAGTCTAAAATGATAGATATTAAATCAATTTATAAGTTATTTAATTTTCCCTCCCCCACACTTGCAAAGACCATTTCCTC
>JAJZSC010000002.1:7091-27440 GCA_021849995.1 Bacillota bacterium
TGGCGGGTACCCCCACACTTTAGATCCTTTCTTGTCTAGAGTGAACTTGTTCAGCTAAAGCTGAACATCGGGGCTTCGGTAGGGGATTCTACCCCCACCGAAGTAGAAATCGGAACACCCACTTAAAGAAGTGGGTGTCTCGGAATTGATAAATCGGATTTATTTAAATTAAAAGAAGGAATTAGTCAATATTTCGAGAAATAATAGGAAAAGGAGGACGATCATTTTGATCATGAAAAAACACTTTATTCTCAGCTTTTTCCTAATAAGCATTCTTGTCTTCGCTTACGCGCCTATAGCGAGTGCCGCCACATCGGAACGAATTTCAGGCTATGATAAATATCAAACAGCTGTTGCCATCAGT
This sequence comes from Bacillota bacterium, assembly GCA_021849995.1. Taxonomy (GTDB): domain Bacteria; phylum Bacillota; class Desulfitobacteriia; order Desulfitobacteriales; family Desulfitobacteriaceae; genus JAJZSC01. The sequence continues at coordinate 7,456 of JAJZSC010000002.1, forward strand.
CAAAATGGCTGGCCTGCCGGATCAGATTCTGCTATTCTTGCCTTTGGCGAGGATTTTCCCGACGCCTTGAGTGCAGGTCCATTATCGGGCAAATATAATGCCCCCATCTTATTGACAGGTACCTACTCCTTAAATGTTGACACCGAAGCCGAGTTGAAACGTCTAAAGGTCAAAAAAGTTTACATAATCGGAGGACAAGCGGTCATCTCCAGAGATGTGGAAAGGCAGCTTTCGTTACTGAAAATAGCCACCGAGAGACTTGCCGGCAATGATCTATATGAAACATCCATCATCGTAGCCCAATCAGTCGGATTAAGTAAGGGAGTTTTTGTAACATCCGGTGCAAATTTTTCCGATGCTTTATCCCTAGGACCCATTGCAGCCGCCAATCAAATGCCCATCATCCTGGTACCGGCTCAGGATCTTACGGCTGCCCAGAAAACTTTCTTAGCTAAGAGTAAAATCCCCTCCACTATTATTGTGACAGGGTACTATGATTTAAGCGACAACGTGATCAGCCAATTTACTGATCCGGAGCTGATTTATGGTTCAGACCCTTATGACAGAAATATTAAGCTGGTTGACCAGTTTTCAAGCACTCTGAATTTTGACACGGTTTACGTCGCCACAGGCAGAACTTTTCCTGATGGCCTCACCGCCTCCGCCTTAGCACAAAAGGGTAAGAACCCCCTGATTTTATTCGATGGCGATACGATTCCTTACCCAACTCTTACCTATATCCAATCTAAAATTATATCCCATTTCAAAATCTTAGGAGGCACAAGTGTTATTAGCAGTTCAACGGAATCATCCCTCGCTGAACTCCCTGCCGAGATTGATTCAGTGATTGACGTTACTGACAGTATTCAAGAACAGCAAAAATACACCCCCCCTAAAACGGTTACCGTCGTAAAAACAGACGGATTGACCGAAGAAGTCCCTGTCACCTGGAGTCTGTCCTCAGTCCATACCCTAAAGTCCGGAACTTATGAATTCGCTGGTCAGATAAAAAACTACAGCGACAGCGTTTATCTGAAATTAACCATCTATCCCAAAGTATCGAAAGTGACGAATATTAGTGCTGAAATCATCCTGGGGGAATCCTATGATTTTCCTGATACCATAGAAGTGACTATGAGCGATGGAAGCACAGAAACATATCCTGTAACCTGGAACAGCAATATTGTCCCCTTAAATAAGGCCGGTAGTTACACCTTTCAAGGAACCGTTGACGGCTTAACTCAAAAAGTCAGTCTAGCCCTCAAAGTTTCCGAAGATGTGAAAATCACCTTTACTGATCCGGAGTTACATGATGCCATACGACGCAAATTGCATAAGAGCAGGTCTGAATCAATCTATAAGAGTGATATAATCGATATTTCTACCTTAAACATTAGCAATAACGACATCGCCAATTTAAGCGGGTTAGAGAACTTTATAAACTTGAAAACCCTTGATGCTGGCGATAATATACTCACCAATATTACTGCACTAACTAAGCTTACCAAGCTAAAAACCCTGAAGCTGAACGATAATGGTCTTAAAGATGTCAACGCTCTAAAAACTTTAACCTCCCTCACCTATCTTGATCTATCTGACAATAACATTACCAACTTCACCCCCCTAAAAGGGCTTGTAAACTTAACCACTCTTTACTTAGACGATAACGAACCCCTTGTTGAAGACGAAAACTATACCCCTGATTACAGCCCAATCAAAGCCTATTATGATGATTTAGACAAGAAGGATTTCAGTATCTAGAGCTAATGGATAGGCATAAATAAAAGGTAAACGGCGGAACAAATACGTGGTACAGAAAATTCGCCCAGATTTTCAGTTATTGAAAATTTGGGCGAATTTCTGATTAATATACTCATTTCATCATTGGTTTGATTGTACCAGCCGGAGGTGGCTAAATATTCTCAAAAAGTGCTTTTAAAATTAATTTCCCTGCATTAATCAAGTCTCTCTTCGGAAGCATTATACCATTTTATGGGCATCACGTCACGAGATAAAGGAAGAAGCTGTGAACAAGCTTATAATTTGCAATACGGATATTTTTAAGCTAAACTGTAATTACATCTCAGCTGAAGGAGTGAGTATATTATGGCTAATGTTCAACAAGTACAAAAAAGAATGCTTGTAAGTCTGGCACAAATTGCTAAAGATATTAATCTGAATGAGGGAGATTATATCCTAATCGAAAAAAAGGATGATGGTATTTTTTTAAGACCCATTGAATGGGTTGATAAAAAGCAAAAGTATTTTTGGACAGAACAATGGCAAGAGAAAATGCAACAAAGTCAGCAGGATTTAGATAATGGAAACTACAAATCTTTTGAAAGCATGGAGGATGCTATTAAAGATTTGGAGGAACTTGTTAATGCCATTAATAATCAAGACAAATAGTTTTAACGTTTATTTCTCACTTCTGTCTCCAAAAGAGCAAAAGCAGACGATTAAAGCCCTTCGATTTTTGGCCGAAAATCCAAGGCATCCTTTATTGCAAACTCATAAACTTGAAGGAACTGTATTTATTGAAGCTTATGCTAATATGGATATTAGAATCATCTTTGAAAGAACTAGCGATACTATCGTTTTACGTGCAGTGGGACATCATGATATTCTAAAGAATTTATAATATCGAATTAAATTCCAACGAATATTACAAATAAGAGAGAAGTTGCAGTTTGAAAATGCAGCTTCTCTCTTTTCACATCTGTATAGTAAAACGCCCCTATTTGGTTGCCGTAATTTTAACCAAGGAATTAAATTGCTGTTCTACATTATTCTGAGTGACGTAATCAATCTCGAGATTAAAGGTTTGTCCTTCTTCGAACTTCAAGGTATCTCGGCCATTTTGATTATCCAGTTCCGAGAGATATAAATCAAAATCAGTTAATCCATCAACTCGATATCCATTGTCGCTCTGTGGCAATACTGCTTTGCCGCTATTATCTAATACTGCCATGGCATATCCGTTGAGAGGAAGGTTTTTATTGTATATCCATCCCCACTTCAACGACTTACCAAATTCAGAATACCTAATCCATATGGATTTTACGGCTGAGGGTTGACCGAAGGGAAGAGTCACATGAAAGTGTCCATCCGGTTTTTCATCGATGGTTAATTCATTTGGGCCTAATACATCCTGATCCACTCCGATCCAGGAAGCCGAAACATCCGTCAATTGTGTGGGACTGATTGGTGCGGTCTGTTCTTGTTGTTCTTGCGAAGCGGATGCTTGTGACTCAGGCGGTGGAGTTTGAGAATTGGTCGTAACCGGAGTTTGGGAATTGAAAATTCCACATCCTGAAAGGGTAAGAACTAGAATAATTGACATAAGTATTTTTGCAAATTTCATTAAGATTCACCTCTAGTGTTACTTCATTAGAGATTATTCGCTACGTCTTTACATTTTACCTCTTAATTTAGTATATCAAAATTATCAACGTTCAGAATAATGATTAACCACTTTACTCTACTAACATTTCCTTGATAGTACATTTCACATTGAGAATTGCAGCAGCCTCCAAAACTCCGATTTTATCGCAAAGCCTGGCTTTGTCAACCGTCCGAATCTGATCTAATACAATCCACTGCTCAATGGTTTGGTTCATCCCATACATCCAACATTTCGTTGTCAATCTCCTCAGAGATTAACAAAACATCATCGTTATTTTTGTGCATAAGTTCCAATGCCTGCGCCCAGCCTTTGCGTGGGGTGCTCACCGGTTTTATAATGATACAATTGTCTTCCACTACCAATTCCACTTTCGAGTCTATACCACATTGCCTTAAAACAGCATGTGGAATCCGGATTCCTTTAGAATTACCAATTTTAATAATATCCATTTCCATTACAAGCCCTCCTCTTGGTAACTACATTGTAATTACATATTAACAGTTACAATGTTGATGGTGATACATTTCCTTTTCTCCTTGTGAAAATATTCCCAAAATAGAACAATTGGTAAATTATAGTAACAAACCTCGCCCGAAATTAATATAGTATAGAGTAGGACAGACACCTGGGACAAACCTCTCTGTCCTGATTATTTCCAGAAAGGAGTTGGATTGTTATGGCTGTTATAGCCAGCAGCAGAGACAGTGTTATAGTCATTACCCTTCAAACGGGGCAAACCCCGCAGGGCGCACCCATACTGAGACAGCGCAGCCTCGCTAATGTGAGAGCTACTGCCACAGACCAAGATGTTTACGATATCGCTGCCGCCCTTTATGGACTTCAGGATCACTCCTTAATCGGAGTGCGAAGAGACAATCGCGTCGACCTTGTTGAAGCCTAGTGCTCATCGGAGGCATGCTCATGTTTTAAGGAAGACAGGAGACTATTCGAGAAGGAAAGGAGTGCCGAAAAATGGCAATCAGTACTAAAAAAGTCTTGCGGATGACCTTTACCAACGCCGCAGGCAAACCGGTGACCATGACTCTTGACCAACCCAAAGAAGGTATAACATCCGCAGAAATCGAAACCGTCATGGACGAAATCATCGCAAAGGACATTTTCTTCACTTCAGGTGGAGGACTGGTTTCCAAGAGAGATATAAAGATCGTGGATACAAAAACGGAAGACATGTATGAGCAACCTGAAGGATAAATGTAAGCTCGCCTAACTTGATTGTGTCAGGCCTGTCCGAGAAACGAATGCGCATTCGTTTCTCGGACAGGCTGTTTTATTCGGTTTAGCACACTCATGGATCCGGCTACATATTCTGTAAATAAATAACAGAAAAGGCAGATGACCACCCTTATGAAGGATTTGACCTCAGATCGCACGCCCCTCGTAATCGCGACTGAAATAAACACCATTAAATACCAGACCAGAAAAGCCCTCCTGGCCGGCGCCATAGAGATTGGCCGGCGCTTGAAGGAGGCCAAGGACCTGCTTCCCTATGGGGAATGGGGCAAATGGCTGGAGGAGTCCTGCAGCTATTCCAAGAAAACCGCCGAAAAGCTGCTGCGCGTCTTTAATGCCTACGGAAACCAAGAGCTGCCGAATTTGAATTATACCCAGGCTTATATCCTCTTAGGAGTCCCTGAGGAAGAACGGGCGCAGTTCATCGCGGAGATTGACGCGGAAGGCCTGTCTACCCGCGAACTGCAAAAGGCGGTTAAGGATCGGAGCCAGGCCCTTCAGGAACGAGACCAGGCTCTACAGGAAAAAGCGGATCTCCGGCAAGCCCTGAATGATCAAGATAGCCAAATAACCCAGCTGACCACTGAGCGCAACAACCTGAAAACTAAGGCAGAGCAATTAAGCAAGTCCCAAGGAGAGCTGGAGACCATGGCCCAAACCCTGGAGACTAAGTTGAACTCCCTTGAGAAAAGCACATCTTACGAAGGCCTCCAAAAGATCAATAAGAACCTTACTGCCGCGCAGCACAAGACCTGCGCCAATAAAATTGCCTTTTTATACGAGAACCTGGACAAAACCTTCAAGCAACTGGTCTGGGAAATGAGGGAATTATCTGCCAATGATCCGGATACCCATGAAGTGTATAAAAACAAAGTACTTGATTTTTTAACGAAAGGTTTGACGGAGAAAATCTGACATACCCCTTATTTCTCTTTCGAGGCCTTTACCGCATGCCAAATACTTGCTGCCAGTCCTCCCCAAATTACGATAATGCCTACCGACATCATGACAATGGCGCTTCCGCTCACGCTTCATCCACTCCTTCATTTTTTCTCCACTTCAAAGCGGCCATAATAATGCCGACCACAATCACAACCAGGGCTACGCCCCAGCCGCAATAGAGCAGAAACGCCGCGGGGTAATCTTCGTAATTGCTTTTCAAGTTATCCATGAGATTCAATATAAACATATACCCTAAGACCCCCGGAGTAACTATTTGTAAGCAGACCTTCCACCACAAACCGGTGCGCAAGTCTGAGGTGAGATTAGCGTGATCTTGGAAGGAGGTTAACTTCTTGAGAAACCAAGAAACAGTAATAACGGATACCAATCCCGCTAAGGCAATCCCAAAGGTGTTGATAAAGTAATCCACCACATCTAAGAAGAACAGTCCCCCTTGGGTGGCAAACAAAATGGATACCAAGGAGGAAAGACCGCCGCCAATCATCACCGCCTTGACCCGGGACAGATTAAACTTATCTTGGATAGCAGCCACAAAGGTCTCCACAACGGAAATTAAGGAGGATAACCCTGCAAAAACTAAGGAGCCGAAGAACATCAAACCAAAAAACCCGTTAAAACCGGGGAAAGAGTTTAAAATCTCCGGAAACACCACAAAGGCTAGGCCTATACCCGCCGTTGCCACTTCTTCAATCGGAAGATTGGCTTGCTTGGCCATAAATCCCAGGGCAGCGAAAACCCCAAAGCCGGCTAAAAGCTCCACACTTGAATTGCTGAAAGCAGCAATAAAAGCATTGTTATTAATGTCAGCCCCTTTGGGCAAGTAACTGGAATAAGTGATCATGATGCCAAAGGCAATGGATAAGCTGAAAAATATTTGGCCATAGGCTGCAACCCATACTTTCGGAGAAGCAATTTCACTCCAATTGGGCTTAAAAAGTGCTTCCAGGCCTATCATAGCCCCGTCCAGGGTCAGGGCGCGAATCACAATAATGATAAACATAACCAATAACAAGGGGATGAAAATGCGGTTTGCATTCTCTATTCCCTTTTTGACACCTTTAAATAAGATTGCTAAGCTAATCACCCAGACCAGGATCAGAGGGATGAGAACCCCGGGAACAATCGACCCCATCGAACCAATGGGCGCGCCGTTGACAATATCCACCCGCTGCAAATATTCCCCCATCAGGAATCCCCCCGGGTCGTTCCCCCATTGCAGCCCTAGGGAAAAATAGGCATAAGCCATGGCCCAGGCAACAATAACCGAGTAGTAGGTAGATATGACAAAAGCGATAGCTACCTGCCACCAACCGATCCATTCCGTCTTTTTATTCAAGCGTAGATAGGTTAAGGGTGCTGAGCCCCGATACTTATGACCCATGGTAAACTCCATAATCAGCATAGGAATACCCGCTGTCAAAAGCGCAAATAAGTAGGGAATAAAAAATGCGCCGCCGCCGTTATCATAGGCTACATAAGGAAAACGCCAAATGTTTCCCAGCCCAACAGCAGACCCTACGGCAGCTAAAACAAAACCGGCTCTTGTACCCCATTGTTCACGGACTTCCACTATTTAATCACCTTTTCATTATTATTTTGGTTTTTAGTAGTTACAGTCATCCTAATCCTGTCCAGGCAATCTAAAAGGACTCCTTAACTTCTCGTTTGTCAACAAGAAACAGTTAAGGCGTCCTTATTCGCAATACTAACTATAATCCGGACAACACTAAAAACCAATTTTTCAACCTGTATATTTTACCATAGAATCATCTAAGTACCAATCCGAAATTTTTGAGTTTTTCAAAAAAAAAAAAATGAATAGCTATTGCTGCCAACACGACAGGTATCCCGAATAAAAATAATTTGGTTGACATAACTGACCGTTCGTGGAAATCTTTGGAGTCGGAATAATTCCCTCTGACTCTATCACCACTTACATACGCCCCAGACATAAAACCCGATATTATAATTGGTATGAATCCAATTATAAACAGACTGTACATAATTATATCCGAATTTTCTAAAATAAAGGAAAGAATTAGGCCAAGGACACCAATAATTATGCCAGGTAATAATGAACGCATATACAATTCACTCCTTCTTCACCCCAAAAGAGAATACTAAGCCCAATTCCATTTATCACAAGCTAAACAATAAGTTGATAAGTTGGTGTCTGGTGTCAAGTGTCAGGCACTGGGTTCTGGGTTCGTTCCTGGCACCGAGGTTCGCTCCCTCAGAATGGCTTACCCATGTCGCTGATCACTTCAAGCTCATTAGTTCCAGAAATCTTATAGACCTTAAACGCACGGCAGCTAGAGCACTCTAAGCTCAACCGACCCGAAAATTTTTCCCATGAACCTTCTGTGTGAACAGTTTCTTTGTTGCACCATTTACATTCCAGCCAGTTCAATCGCTCTTCCCTTACAAAATATATTGGTGGGCCATTGTGGAGACAATTCGTACAAAACAAATAACCATATGCTTCTTGATACATCTTGGAATTGACTCCAACTAATTCATTTGTGCTTCTATTCCTCATCATTAGCCAATCTTCTGTTGATTCAAATAAATCCTGAATATTTTGACTATCACATTGAGAACATCTTACTGTTCTTTTCATTTTCGGATCAATCTTTATGATGTTTCTTATCATAATCAGCACCTCCCATTTTATTAATATATCTTCACGCAATATATATTCGGATGGTGGTACCTTGGAGGAAAGGAGGACTCATGAATCAAAATCAATATCTCCTTACCCTCATATTATACCAGCTATTTGATCAACTAACTGCCTAATTTATATAAAGTTAGTAATTGTAACAGATCCTGCAGCTACCGCTAAAGCACTGGCGTCATTTAATGTAACTGTATAAATAGTGCCAGTTGCATCTACAGTTGCATTCGGTGTAGTAGATGTAGAGTAAACAGTAGAACACAAAAAAAGAGACCAAGACGTCTCATTAATGTATGCTCAAATATTTATAGGATTCTGCCACTTGACTCCGAACTGTTCCAAATGAACAAAGTCTTTGCGATTTGCGCTAAGCACTACCGCATCTAATTCAACACCTGTAGAAGCAATCAAACAGTCGGAGAACATTATTTCATCTCTCTTTATTCCTTGGTTGAATAAAGCTCTGCGCATTAACCCAGCACGTGCGATTCTCGATACAGGAATAAAATAAGTTGATAAGTTGGGATTAAGCTGGTGTAGGCACCGAGGTTTGAAAGCATGTCAATTCGGTTAGGTTATAACTAGAAATTATCATAGTATTGAATCTTCCTTTTTTTAGTTATATACTTAGCTTAGAGAGGAGGATTGTGAAATGGTAATTGCTAATGGTATTCTTATAGAAACGCGAAAACGGCTATCAATGAAGTATATAGGAGAGAATAAAATGATCGATAAATTGATTGTCGACCAAATGGAGCAGGAACTGGGATTAGACAAGATACAGCCGATTACTCTCACACCTTCCGAGGAAAATGTTATGATAGAAGAAGAGGATTACTTCAAGGATTTTTATGAGGAAGAGTTGAAAGTGATTTATGGTAGATCTAAGTGATTTGCGATATAACGCAAAACATGGAGATTTTTTTTTTGCCAAATTTCAAATAAGGGATTATATTAGAAAGTCTCCAGTTTTTGTACTCAGTAATCAATGTGATAAAAATGATGACGTAGTTATCTGTTTGTGTACAAGTCAACCTGCAAAGTCAGAATTTGATATAAAGGTTCAACTTAAGAAAGAAACCTATGTAAGAACCAATAAAATACATACGATTAGCAGAAGCCAACTATTATTTAGAATTGACCACCAGTTTGGACCCGGAGAATATGAAGAGTTAATTAATAAGCTGAAAAAAGCATTAGATTTAAAGGCATAGCAACCTCCTAGAGGTCCTATGTCTTTTATATATGCGTTGTTCAGAGACCATCGTTTTCACCATAGTGCAAGAGCTATTTAATGCTGTTGAGATCGGTAAAGTTTACTCGGTCTCATCAGCACTACTTATCTTGATAAGTTGATAAGTTGGTGTCAGGCACCGGACCTGCTCGCGAGAATTATTATAGCGTATTATCATGGGTATAATATGAGTATAGAATTATGCAAAGTGGGTGGTACAATATGGATAAAGATAAAGAAGTAACAGATCAAACCGACCATGAAGGGGTGCGAGTGAAAATGAGTGCATTAAAAGTTAATCCCACACCCGTAATCAAGGGAAAATACGTACAAGACATCCTAACGGAAATCAAAAGGAAGCCCTCGCAAAAAGCGATTGAGCGCAATGAACGGGCTTACGCTCTTCTTAATAAACTTAGAAAAGGAAATTAAGGAAATTATTTGGAAAGCTCCAACGAAGAACTTTCCAAGGCTCAATCAGAATTGTTCCTCATTGTTTGGGGGGCAGACCCCCTTGCTAAAGAGGCAAAAATCCCAATGCAACAAAGAACAGAAAAAACAGTGAAACTGGCTCTCGAACTTTGCAGAAAACTCGTAACATAATCTGGTGAATCGAGGGTTAAATTTTTCATACTTAAAGAAGTTATGAGGGCCACAATCGTCATACTCAGCGTCTGGCCAAGCAGTCTCATGGTTCCAAGGGTAGAAGAAGCTACTCCGTAAAGCGTTCGATCCACTGAACTCATGACAGCATTTGAATTGGGGGACGAAAAAAAGGCAAAGCCCAGACCGATAAACGCCAGATTAATTATAACAAGTAAAATAGAGGTCTTTTCATCCAGAAAGATAAAAAAGAACAGTCCCAAAGTGGTAATAGCCATCCCAACTGAAGCAAGTATTTGGGAATTAATTCGATCCGATAAACGTCCGGCTAAAGGGGAAAGAGCGGCCATAAGTATTGGCTGGGACAATAGAATCAAACCTGATTGAGAGGTTTCGATATTCTGTACATTTTGAAGATATAAAGACATCAGAAAGGTTAAAGCAAAGGTAGCACTGTAATTAATAAGAGCAGCCAAATTCGAAAAGGTAAAGGCACGATTATTCATAAACATGCGTATTGGCAATAAGGGATTAGAAATTTTAGTTTCATAGACAACAAAAGCAATCAAAAGTGTCAGACCGAGAATAAAGGTTATCATATATTGGAAACCCGCAGTAATATCAGTTAACCCATAGAGAAAGAGCAATATGCCCAAGATCCAAAGAATACCGCCCCACTTATCAAATTTGTCCACTGCCCCCAACCATTCACCAGAGAGCTTAGCCAATGTTAAGCAGAGGACAACTAAAGCAAGTGCAAAGTTAAAATAAAAAATACCTCGCCAACCTATCGTACTGCATATCACGCCCCCTAATACAGGCCCTAATGAGAGACCGATATAGGTCGATGCAGCGCTAAGACCCATCGCTTTTCCACGTTCTTTTGGTGGGACAACTGACGTTAGTATCGCCATAGAGGTCCCAAAAATCATAGCACTGGCGATTCCCTGCAAAACTCTAAAGATTATAAACATCGAGAACGACCAAGCGAATCCGCTGCCTAAAGCCGTTAAGGCAAAAAGGAACATTCCAACTGTAAAGACTTTTTTCCGACCCACAATATCCGCTAAACGTCCAAAGGGAAGTAAAAAAGCAGCCGATGCCAAGAGATAACTGGTTACGACCCAGTTCAGCAAAGATTGGCCAACTCCGAACTCCAGAGCCATCTGTGGGATACCCAAATTGATGGCATTGCCCATAAATGGGGTGATGAAGGATGTTATCATGACGATAGCCATAGTGAGCTTAACCATAGATCGATTTTCTTCCATACTATTTCCCCCTAAAACACTCTTTCTCATCTAAATATCAAGAACTTAATTTGTCCTTACCTACAACTATAATCCTAATCTACCGCGAAACATGCCGAAAACGTGAACGGCTCCAAAGGTAACGCATAAGAACCAATTTTCAGAATTGTTTCTCGCCACAGCTTTAGAAGAAAAGAAAGGTTCCATGACCCTTGCACATCCGCACTGTCAGGCAGGGTTCCTAGGTCGAGCGCTTGCAAAATATGAGTAAAACGAATAAAATTTATTTGTGGGAAATTCCGATTTTCAGAAAGGGGGAATATTTATGTTAAATGTTGCTCGAACTAAAAAATCATTCGGAATAGTGCAAATGAAGAAAAAAGCAGCTCTTACAATACCTAAAGAGGTTCGCCAAGCACTTCGATTAGCGGACGAGGGCGAGATATTTGAAATGAGCGTCGAAGATGGTAAAATCATTCTTGAACCCAAGGCTCTCATTCCTAAAGACCAACAATGGTATTGGACAGAGGAATGGCAAGTTGCCGAACATGAAGCTGATGAAGATATCAAAGAGGGACGATACACCTCATTTGATAACCCTATAGACGCTATCAAATATCTTAAGGATGGCAAGCGCGATGAAGATTAGTCTCACACGACGCTTCACTCGCTCTTATGATAAACTACCCAAAAATATCCAAAGCCTATTTAATGATAAATTGCACCAATTCATGGACGATTGGCGGCATCCATCATTTCGAATTCACGAATTGGGCCGAACTGACAGGGTGTGGTCAGCTAGTTTGAATATGATTATTCGCTTTACTTTTCGATTCGAGAAAGACTCTGATGGAATAGTTGTATGCGTATTGAGGAACATAGGCGATCACGATCACACAATGAGCCCCCCTTATTAAACACCCAGTCGAATGTGACACAACTATTTTTTAAAAGAACCTCTTTTTTGTGTCCCTAAAAATAAGTGAGAGAGTAAAATTCGCAATTTCTCCTGCGGATTTTACCCTCTCATTTGTTTTCGAAAGTGAAAAGGGGCTGCCTTTTCAATGATTTGTGTACTGATTCCCATGTCTTATGGGCTAACATAAAATAGTACAATTCTTTCCACTTTGTATAGCTCTTAAGAGTGCCTGGTCAGAAGATTCAGGACACACTTTTACGCTTACCTTGCTTTATGCAAAACTACTGAGGTAAGTTGTACTTTTTGACAAGACCAAATTTTGTTAGTATAATTTTGTTAGAAAATTAAAAATTTAGAAAGTGGTATCTATGGATATTGAAACTTTAAAATTATCAATTTTTTTAATATTATTTAACGGAATTATTATAAGAATAATATATCGATTTCGTCTAAATGTATCTGGTTTCCTTCAAAATATACGGAGAGGCCATCGATAGTAAAAACCATAATATTGCCGCAAGAAGGGACATCCTCTTCATGTCGTCTCATTCCCTTCGTCTACTTTTACTTAGAAAAATCAACTGCCGGTGGATTGGTTACATCACCACTTGGTTTGAAGTCATAATCTTTCCCTAGATTATTTATCATTTTACTTACCACATGCATAACACATTAGCTAAAATCAGCCTCGTTGTAACTCAATTATTATATGTTACACATTAAAATATGAAAGGCAAAGAGGCCTATGATTGCAACATCACATGCCCCTTTGCTTTTGAAACTGCTGTCATCACCGATTTGCTCTATTGCTTTTGCCAGGTACCTCTTTTCCTAGAACTCTGCTTATTTTTGTTCTTTATATATTGTACTCATTCGAGCCTTTCTCCAATCATTTCGATGATAATTTTTTCAAAAAATCCGGCTGTAGCAAAGACCAATCTTGCTACTTTGCCCGAGTTTTTCAAGCACTTAATTATAAAGTTTCACGAACAAATCCGAACTATAGTCCTTTATATCGGAAAAGTTAAGCATGTTATACTTTGACTTAATTTCAGAGAAGTATTCGGAAATTAACTCTTTTTTTATGATACGATTAGAGCCCTCATCTTCTGCAAGCCCTCTCCTGGTGATTCTCCAGGGGGTTTCTATGTGAGTCATTTTCTCCAAAATTTTGCCGCTAAAGCATCCAAAATTGACAATAATGCTATCAAGAATCTCTTTTTCAGTTTCGGAAATCTCAAAGTCGTCGTATTCAGAAACATTATCCTCGATGGGGTTATACCCACGATTTTTATATTTATCGTATACATTTCTGAAAACAGGTCCGTGTACCCATGCTTCGCAGTCATTAGCAAACAAATACTCGTAATTAAAAGCCTTATAAAAACCCTGAGCAAAATAAAGCAATTTTTGCAACGCTAAAGGGGTTATTTCAACACAGTTGATGATGAAATATTTTACAACACTGTCAATTTTACCGTCACCTCTCAACATCTCTGTTTCAATTTTTTCTATAGCTTCCTTACAAAGTTTGTAGGCACGTTCAGTGATCTTATCTTTGTTTTCTTCCAATATTTTGATCATATATCCTGAGTCTTCAAGGAGAAGTCTAAGTTTTTCTGAATATTGTTTTGTTGGTACATCGCCATCCAAATATCTAGTTAAAGTACCTTCCCCCCAGTTTAATAGAGTTGAGAGTGGCCTTTTGCCAATATTGTATTTCTCCAAAATACTTTCAATTTCAAATACCTGAATAAGTTGCTCATGTTCCCTATAAGCAATATCAAGCATTTTAAGATTTAGGTCTCTAATTTCACCCACAAATATCTCCTCGCCACACTCATTACAAAACGCAACTTTTGCTTTGTATGTTATTTCTTTTCCTTTAATAACTTTAGTTATTGCTTCTTCCCTAACCGAGAATTCTACGATATCACGACAATTTTCACAGAATTTCATTATTATGACCTCCTCTGATATTTATTAATGTAATACATACACCGAATTCACCTCCATATTATTGTCGAAGATGAACGCGGGGTTACCCAAAAGATGGTCCTTCCCCAAAGATCTACTGTGATAAATCCATCAGGTTTTTGGCTCCACTCAGTTTCACTTTCTTTCACCCGATAGATACAACACACAGCATTAACGAATTTCACCAAGGCGCTGTTCCTCAATTACAGACCCATGCTTACATGTCCCCACTTCAAACCTTTAACTTTTAGTGAGGGTTAAAAGGTCAACAGTATCCCGTTATTATTTAAATTGGAATTTAATCGGTTTATTTCTTTTGTGGAAAGATACCACAATCAGAAAATCGTCTCCACGTTTTGTCTGAAGAATATTGGTTTTTATATAGATTTCGATGTATTCCGTGGTTCCCCAATTATCTAGCTCATATTCCTTACAGAATATGTAGAGACGTTCATTTGAGTAGGCTTCTTTTTCATTATCAACTGCATAGCAAAAGTCCTCATATTGAAGAGCGAGAAATATTTCTCTTTCCTTTTTAGTATCAATTTGATATGTTTCAATGAAATCAGTATTCTTTTGCCGATTCTTATTTATTGAAATCGAATAATTACCCTTTAATATAAGTTTTCTAAATTCATCAAGATATTTTTTTATATGTTCAGGGGTAAAATCCGTATATTTTTTAGTCTCCACTTTCTCTTTCAAAGGCTTTATCACTCCTCTCTATACTATAAGCAAATTATACTCCAATTATACTGACAAAACAATAATATTAGTACTAATTGATACATTTTTTGTTTTGATTAACAGGCCACCCTTTGAAAGCCTTTTCCACCCAAGCAAAATCCATAATATTCAAAGAAAGAGCCCCTTAGTTCACGATTCAAGACAGCTTCATGGAAGTTCACACCCATAATCAAAGGAAAATACGCGCAAGAGATCTTAATTGAAGTCAAGAAGAGAGCCTTCGCAAAAAGGCTCTCTTCTATATTGTCTGATAGACAGCTCCCCCCTCTATCCGGCGACTGCTAAACACCCATAGTAAAGGTTTCCGGCAAAGTACTTCCACCATCAATAACCATTTGAGTCCCAGTCAAATAACTTGACTCATCACACCCTAAGAAAGCCGCAAGTTCACCGACTTCTACCGGATCGGCCAATCGTTTCATAGGAATTGCATTGGCGATCCCATCAATAACGCTTTGTGGATTCTCAGGATTGCTCTGCAGCGCATCCATTGGGATGCTCTGTCATTCATAATGACTGCCGAAATCGGATAAATCCCCCCGCTAAAACCCTTTGAGGTGACAATCATGTCTGGTATTACTCCGTAAGTAGTAATTGCCCACATCTCACCGCTTCTCATGAGACCGGTCTGTACCTCATCAGCGATATATAAGGCACCATACTTTTCACAAAGCGCCTTAACACCCGGCAAATAGCCATCTTCAGGCAGGGGGAAACCGTAGGTGGCGGGAATAGTCTCCATAATGACACAGGCTGCATCATGCTTAGAAAGCGCTTCTTCCATGGCCTTAAGGTCATTAAACGGAACCTTAACATTGTGCTCTTCTGTAGTATCCGCCAAAAAAATCTTGGCAAAGCGCTCCGAACCTGCCGCCACAGCCAGACCTGTGTGACCGTGGTAACAGTTTTGCACAGAAATAATCTTCCTCCGGCCTGTTGCATTTCTCGCACACTTCAGAGATAAGTCGATTGCTTCTCCCCCATTTGAGCCGTAGACTACGTGAGTCATCCCTTCAGGAGAAGCTTCAATCACCGTTTTGGCCAGGGCTGCTTTGACAACGGACGGAAAATGGTGGTTACCCATATCGCACTGGGTTGTACCCTCAACTAAGGCCTCGATAACCTCCTTATTTCTATGTCCCAAGCTGTAGGTGCCGCCGTTGATATGCACATCCATTAGCTTTTTACCTTCTAAATCATAAAAATAATAGCCTTCTCTCTTGCCCATGATCAGATCAATCCCCAGGTCTAACCACTCCTGGGTCTTACCACTGTTCCAATAAGTTAAAGAATCCTTAAAAACCTGTTTTTTATTAGCTTCCTCAAAAATTTTCATAATCAAATTCCTTTCTGTTAACAACAAGCGTCATTGCTTTTTTGTTACATAAAAATAAGAAAAGCAAAGAGGCTTATGATTGCAACATCACATGCCCCTTTGCTTTTGAACGCTGTGTTTTTGGTTTTTCTATGCTCCTTATTATAGGAGCGAGCCCAGCTTTTTACCATGTAATATTTTTACCTCCACCCCGAAATTCTTTAGACTTTAAGTGTTTCTCTGTATTGAGAAGGAGAAGAACCCGTCTTACTCTTAAAAACCTTGCTGAAGTATTCTGTATTATTATAGCCGATGCAACCTCTAAAATCTTCCTCTCCTCATCCCGGAGTAGAATCTTAGCTCGATCAATTTTTACATCCGTCATAAAATCGATAAAATTAATGCCCGCTACCTTTTTGAAAACTCGGCTGATATAACTTTTATTTAAGAATACACCATGTGAAACGTCTTCCAGAGACAACCTTTCATCAACATGAACCACCACATATTTTCCGATGTGGTAGATGAGTTTGTTGTCCAGCATTTGATATTTTTTTACCACCTTAGCCGCCTGGGCAAAATCGCGTTTCCACTCCCGCTTAATTCTCTCTTTGGTTTTAACCATAAATCCCATTTGATAGGTATAGCGTTTATCGTGAATAAATTTTTCCAGCCAGGTTTTCCTTTGAATCAGTTCCTCATAAATTTTTTTCTTAGTCCGTTCTCCCACAACTTGTGAATTAACGGCATCATTTCCCCAATCGGCATAGATCTGTTCTAAAATACTCTCACAGATAAAGTCAGTGTTTCCGCCGCCTAAGAAAATATTTTCAATCAGGGCATTGATCTTTAAGGAGAGTTTTTCCCGCACATACTGCTCCCCAAATCCCTCATAGATCCGGCTGATGGCACTGTCGAGCTGCCCCTCTGATAAAGGTCTCACCAAATAATCAGACGCCCCTGCCAAGAATCCGCCCCGTACCTGTTCATAACTGCTGTCATCACCGATTAAAATAAGATAGATATCGGAGAGCCTTTGCCTGATGTACCTAATCAAGGCAACATCCTGAACATGACGGTGATTGGTCACAACACAGACAATGTCCGCCTTCATTTCTCGCAAACAGTCCATTACATGGTTCTCATCCTGTTCTATCCCCACAAGTTCAAGATCCTGACGTATTCGCCAAAAATCCATTTGCTCTATTGCTTTTGCCATTTCATGTTGTGTATCTACAATGACTACCCTGTACATGATCTCTCACTCCTCCCATTTACTTTGAAACATAAAAAAACAGAGAAAACAACTTGAACGCCGTTGTTCTCTCTGCTTAATTCATAAGCTAGTATAATTTAGTTTATCACAAGCTAAAACATCTGTGTCCTATAATACGTTTCCCATTGTTTGGGGGGCAGACCCCCTTGCTAAAGAGGCAAAAATCCCAATGCAACAAAGAACAGAAAAAACAGTGGAACTGCTATGGGGTGACCTTTTGTTAATCTCACCTAACTTGATGCCATAACTTTAATAGGGTATAATTAGCTAAGAAATAGTATAGATTAAAACCGGGATGCGTCAACATCCCGGCTGTAAAACTGGCCGCAGTGAGCGGCTACCAATGGGTAAAGAGCAAGAAGCTCCCTGGGGAAGGGATGGGCTACTTGCTCTTTTGCTTTCCGTTGATTATTAGAACGACTAAAGTCGCAAACGCCACGGCAAACATCAATGCCTGGTACGTACTCATAAGCCTCACCCCCTTTCCGGGGTTCGGCCGCCCACCCGCCCTATTCAGTTGTACAAACCAAGAATATCATAATTATCACTAATTAACCAAATAATTCTGCTTTTTATTAGTAGGTATCAGGCACCGGTCTCACCATGTTACATTAACCTACACTTCAATCCCCTGAGTCCATAGTTCGTTTTCGCTTAAGTCAATTTCCGAATCCCAGCTTACACCGTATCCTCCCATATCAACACTCACAGTCATAAAAAGAGCCTTATTCTTAAGGGAAAGAAATCGTGGTTGCTCAATCATATTCTGCATATTGTATTGTTTTATAACGGCATTATCAAACGTCACAATTAAGCTATAATCATTTGTTGCAACAACTTCTTTTACTTTCGGTGGTATCATAAAGTTCACCTACTCTAAGCCCTTTAGTTTTTTGAACTCTTGAGTTTCCCACATATTCATCAATTCTTCTTGATGAATCCTTCCCCATTCAATTACCATTTCTTGGCCCTATTCGGTAAATCCCCTTCTAACATATCAAGGGTTTTGATATCGAACAATCCGACATATTCACCATATGATGCATGAAAATGAGGTGGTAGATGATCATTAAAGAACAACTTCACTATAATTCCATAGAATCTTGCAATCTCGGGCATTCCGAGGCCTCCTTTAATTCTGATTTCTTTACAGTAATATTATCCCTTATTATACCATTGTCGCATGCGATGGTGAACTAAAATTCTATCCTAATCGTTTGAATCAACCATAAGTTGATAAGTTGGTGTCAGACACCCGGCCCCGGTCTTGTTTTTCCCCAGATGTCAAACTTTGCATAAAAAGAGTTTAGGAGGGAAACTTATCATAAAACAGTTAGGGGGGTGACGTTGTTGTTTAAAGACAGATTGTTACGAGGGGCATTAGCCGGAATAATTGCCAGTTTATTTATGCTTGCTTGGAACTTATTCTCCTACTATATTCTGCACTTTGTTGAAGTAACATGGCTCGAATCATTGAGTCAACTTGTATTAGGACAGCCAGCAAAAGACATTTCAGATTTTTTCGCAGCATTTGGTAGTTTAATTATTTGGAATGGCTTTTTAGGAGTAATCTTTGTTAGTTTTATAATTCCAGAACGAAGTGGAAGTTATTTGGGAAGAGCTGTTTGCTTTGGATATGTAATCTGGTTTTTTCTCTATTCCCTTGGGACTTTATACAAAGTAGAAACATTAGATATTGTCTCTCCGGCAACGGTATTTTCAAATTGGATCGCTGTTATGATATACGGAATCGTCTTAGGTTGGATCACAAAATGGTGGGATACCCATGAAGCATAAAAAAGATGCAAATGATAATAGCAAAGGCAGATTTGACCAAATCATTGCCAAGAATATTTTCCTCACTTCAGGGAGAGAATTGGTTTCAATTCTCTCCCCTTGCGGGAGCCGTTCCGGCGAGTAAAAAGTCAGCCTCGTTCGAATAATGACGCAGTTACCAGCGTCTGGAGCTGCCCCCTCCTCCGCCGGAGCCGCCGCCGCCCCCGAATCCTCCCCCGCCACCGCCACCGCCTCCTCGTCCTCTGAGTAACATTCCTAAAATCAACCCAAAAAAGAAGCCGTTAAAGAAGCGCTGATCCGCATAAATGAGCAGGATGAATAAGATGAAAAATATAACTTTAGCCCACAATGGCAAAGGCTTGTCCTCTGCAGCAGCAGCCGTTGAGGAAACCGGCAGTGCCTGTGGGGCATTGATCTCCAAGGCCACTTGATATTCTTTAGCTGCTTCCTGAGCTAAGGCACTGTACCCATTCAAAATCCCTTGGTTATAATCATTGTTTTGAAAATAGGGGATCATATACTCATCCTGAATCTGACCCGTCTTGGCATCAGGCAAGGCACCTTCCAGCC
>JAJZSC010000258.1 GCA_021849995.1 Bacillota bacterium
CCCCAAGCTTTGGAGTTAAACCAGCCTCTTTCCAATACAGTCGGAGCGGTATTAGACCCGGTTATGAGCTTACGACAGAGAGTAGTTATCAAACCAGGGCAAACTGTAAGATTGTCATTCTCAACCGGTGTAACTGACAACAGGGATGTAATAATCAGACTCGCTGATAAGTACCGCGATCCCGCTACAGTTAACAGGGCCTTTGAATTGGCCTGGACTCATAGCCAAATGGAGTTAAGGCACTTAGGTTTAACCCCTGCTCAGGCTAACGAGTCATTAAGCTTGGGAGGACAACTGCTTTATCTTAGTCCGGGCCGGCTGGAAGCAGCGAATATTCTTGAAAGAAACTCTAAAGGACAATCTTCCCTTTGGCCTTACTCAATCTCAGGCGATTTACCTATAGCCTTAGTTAGGGTTAAAGAAACCCAGCATTTAGATTTGGTTAAACAACTTCTTACTGTTCATGAGTACTGGAGATTTAAGGGCTTATTTATAGACCTGGTTATCCTTAATGAGGATGAGAGCGGGTATGTCCAAGCTTTCCAGGATCTGCTCAGGGAGCTTGTATCAATGGGCCATGCCAGGGATCTCGTGAATAAGCCCGGTGGTATTTTCTTGCTCCAGAGCAGCCATGTTGCTCCGGATGATCTGGTACTTATTCAAAGCGTTTCCAGGGTTATCTTTCTGGGAGAGGATGGGTCCTGTACCGTTCAAGTTCGGAAGAAGGGCAAGGTGGTAAGTAAAACAAAGGCTAATCACAAGGAGAGATATCATAAGCATAAAGCCGAATCAACCTTCAACAAGAGCGAGCAAAGTTGCGAATACTCTAATGAAATTCAATGTAAGGTTCAGTTTGATAATGGTTACGGGGGTTTCAGCCAGGATGGCAAGGAGTATATTATTCATTTAAGAGATCACCTGACAACTCCGCTTCCTTGGTTAAATGTTATTGCCAATCCAAAGTTTGGGTTTCAGATCACAGAATCCGGAGGAGGATATACCTGGTCACAGAACAGTAGGGAGAATAAGCTTACTCCCTGGTCAAATGATCCAGTTGTTGATCCTCCAGGAGAAGTTATTTATATCAAGGATGAAGATTGCAAGTACTTTTGGACTCCAACTCCGTCTCCTATCAGGGAGAATGAGAGCTATACTGTTCGGCATGGACAAGGGTATACTATTTTTTCCCACCGGAGCAACGAGATTGATCAAGAATTACTGTTATTTGCTCCAATGGCAGATCCAGTTAAGGTAGTCCGGTTGACTCTAAAAAATCTGTCAGGGCGGGAACGTCAACTTAGTTTAGTCTACTATGCAGAATGGGTTATGGGAGTTGCCCGGGAACTTACCGCACCTTATTTAGTTACAGAATATAACCAAGACCACCAGACAATCATTGCTCAAAATACTTTTCAGGAGGAATTTGCCAATAGAAGGGTATTTCTTTCCGGTTTTGGTGCGGACCTAGTATCGTATACCGGGGATCGTACAGAGTTCATTGGTCGTAACGGTAGTCTCGAAACTCCCAGGGGCTTGCTGGAGGACAAACTTTCCAATTCCATTGGAGCCGGCTATGACCCGTGTACGGCAATCCAACTAAGGACAACCCTTGCTCCGGGTGAAGAAAGGACAATTTGTTTTTACTTAGGTGAAGCGGAAAGCTATGAAACAGCTCTAACTTTAGTAAAGAAATATAAAGACTTTGATTTGGTCCAAAGAGCCTTTGAAGAGGTTTTATCCTTCTGGAACAAGCTTCTTGGAACGATCGAAGTAGAGACTCCGGACAAATCGATGGATCTTCTAATGAATCGGTGGCTGCTATATCAGACTACTGTATGCCGGATTTGGGCCCGTTCTGCTTTCTATCAGTCCGGTGGAGCTTATGGTTTCCGGGATCAGCTTCAGGATGTTATGGCCCTGGTGATTGCTGCTCCGAGTTATGCCAGGGAACAAATACTGCGGCATTGTGCTCAGCAATTTGTGGAAGGAGATGTTCAGCATTGGTGGCATCCTGAACGGGATAAAGGGATCAGGACCAAGTTTTCTGATGACCTTTTATGGCTGCCGTATGTAACTGCTCATTATCTCAAATATACAGAAGATTTTTCTATTCTTGCTGAAGAGGTTCAATTTCTAACAGATGAACCCTTGCCTGAGGAAGAAGATGAAAGATACTCTATACCTAAAGTTTCGGCTGAAAAAGGCACTGTTTATGAGCATTGTATCCGTGCTATTGAAAGAGGCCTTAAGTTTGGAGAACATGGTTTGCCTCTGATTGGATCAGGTGACTGGAACGATGGCTTTAGCCGGATCGGTGTCAAAGGAAAGGGTGAGAGTGTCTGGTTAGGCTGGTTCCTGATAGTAACACTTAAGAGCTTCGCCGACATATGTGACCTAAGGCGGGATTACGAAAGAGGCTTAAAATATCGCCGGATTGTTCAGGAACTGAATGAAAATCTGGAACGGTATGCCTGGGACGGGGGCTGGTACCGCAGGGCGTATTTTGATGATGGGACTCCCCTTGGCTCTGCCAGAAATGAAGAGTGCCAAATCGATGCGCTGGCCCAGTCTTGGAGCGTAATTTCAGGTGGTGCCAAACCAAGCCGTGCCAAAGACGCCATGATGGCTCTTGAGAACTACCTGTTGAGAAAAGAGGATGGAATTCTGCTGCTGCTGACTCCTCCATTTAACAAATCCCGCCCCGACCCGGGTTATATTAAAGGATATGTGCCCGGCGTGAGGGAAAATGGGGGTCAGTATACTCATGGCGCGATTTGGTCCATTTTGGCTTACGCCAAAATGGGAGAGGGCGATAAAGCTGCAGAACTGTTCCATTTGCTGAACCCTATCAACCATGCCAGGACTGACACTGAAGTAGCCCGCTATAAAGCTGAACCTTATGTTATGGCTGCTGACGTTTATGCAATCCCGCCGCATGTTGGCCGGGGAGGGTGGACCTGGTACACCGGGGCAGCAGGCTGGATGTACCAAGCTGGGTTACTGGGGATACTCGGATTTGCTCTTGAAGAATCAAAATTGTTTTTAAATCCATGTATTCCCAAGTACTGGGAAAGTTATAAGATAAAATACCGCTACCATTCCACACTATACGAAATCGAGGTGGAAAACCCGAATGGCGGCATGACCGGTGTCAGTAAAGTAATGTTGGATAATCAGGAGGTATCAGGGTTTCCCATTGATTTAACAGATGATGGCGGCAGGCACGTGATCCGCGTAACCCTGCAATCTGGAGAAAAGGCCTTTCAGGCAGCCCGCTAAGTAATAGAGACCCTGCCTCATAGTGAATATGGTGTGGGGTCTTTAAGCTCTCATCAAATGCGTGTATTTGATGTGTCAAATCTAAATGAGTCAATTGTATATTGTCGTATTTAATGACTGAATTCTATATTGTCGTATTTAAATGAATACAGTATATATGTACGATTCTATTTGTGGAGGGGATGGTTCTGGGTCAGATGGTTCGAGGTTTTTATGGTGTTTTACAATAGAATTATGATATAATCGAGGTAATATTTCGTTTATCGTAGCTTGTCAGACGTGTTAGAGAGACATAGAAGAATTAAGCAAGAGATTATTGGAGTGGAGATAAGGGAAAATGAGTAGTGAGACAGGGGTAGAGAACAAGACTATTCCGATCGGAACTTTGGCAGGTAATTCTACATCATCTGTTTCCCGCAAGTTATTGAGAAGATATGTCTATAGGTTAGCATGGCCGGTATTTATCGAGATGCTGTTACAAATGGCAGTAGGTGTAGTAGATATCGCCATGGTTGGGCGAATTGGCCCTAGTGCCATTGCTGCAGTCGGCTTTGCCAATTCCCTCTTAATGTTTGTCATTGCTGTCTTTGCGGCAATTAGCGTTGGTACCACAGCTTTAGTTGCCCGGCATATTGGAGCGGGTGAACTGGAAAGAGCTCATGAAATTGCCAGGCAATCTTTAATTCTTTCGCTTTTATTAAGTTTTGGGATTACTTTGCTTGGAGTGATCTTTCCAGTGCAGGGAATTCGTTTGATGATGGCGATGCAAGCTGTTCCGGATCAAGAGGTGCTTGACCAGGGGGCTTTGTTTGTTCGCATTGTTTCTCTAACCATGATTCCAGGCTTAGTTATGCAAATAGTCAATGGGGTTTTACGGGGGGCTGGAGATACCAAGACTCCAATGAGGGTTAACGTTATTGTCAACATTGTAAATATAGCAGGGTGCTTGATTTTGGTCGGGGGAATTCAGCCTTTTACCTTGTCAGAAATGTACTTTACCGGGATATCTTCTCTAGGAGTCTTAGGAGCAGCAGTTTCAACCGCTTTAGCCAGAGCTTTAGGGGGGATACTGTCTGTTTGGGTTCTGTTCAGAGGTAACTTTATCATTCATCTATCTTTAAGGGATTCTTACAGGTTTAATTTCCCTGAGATGAAGAGAATACTAAATATAGGGATACCAGCGGCAATTGAACAGGTGATTATGAGGGGCGGCCAACTCCTTTACGGTGTTATCGTAGGTGGACTTGGAACTGTAGCGTATGCAGCACATAATGTTACTATGACAGCCGAATCACTTTCGTTTTTGCCGGGATTCGCTTTCGCGGTTGCCGCCACTACCATGGTAGGCCAGGCTTTGGGTGCTGAGGACCCTAAGCTGGCTGAAGAAAGCGGCAAGATTGCGACCAAAGTTGCTATAGGGCTCATGAGTGTAATGGGAGTGGTTTTTTTCTTTTTTGCACCAGCATTGGTATCTTTATTTTCATCTGACCCAGAGGTCATCTCTTTGGGAGCTGAATGTCTGAAGATAGTAGCAATATCCCAACCTCCTTTAGCATTAGTAATGGTATTGTCCGGAGCTTTAAGAGGGGCTGGGGATACTAAGACGGTTTTATACATCACCGGCGCAGGAATATGGTTGGTCAGAGTGATTTTCGCTTATGTCTTTACCACTGTGTTTAATTGGGGACTCGTAGGGGCCTGGTATGCTATGATTATCGATTTATTTGTCAGAAGTATTCTATATTACTGGCGCTTTAGGCAAGGGAAATGGAAAAATATTCGTGTCTGAATTCCGTGAGAACTACGCTCACGGTTTTCATTTATTTATCGCATAAACCCGTTAAAGCTAGTAAACACTAAACTCAAACTTCAGGATTTTCCAACACATAGTTGAAGGGAGTTAAAAAGAATGGATAACAAGCTTAAATGTGATGCGGTACAATGCCTGCATAACATGAACCATTTGTGTAGTGCAGAAAAGATCGATGTAAAAGGCGGAGACACGATGGGAGGACGTTTTACCTTCTGCGGAACTTTCCATGAAAAAAACGTGGGAAATTATGTCTCGGAATTGGGTAATATAAACTTAAATGGTGCGGTTGCTCAAATTTTTTCAAGATCACAAGCAATGGATCCTAAAGTCGGATGTTCAGCCGTTAATTGTATTTATAATCATGATCAAATATGTTCTGCAGAAAGTTTAAAGATAATTAAC
>JAJZSC010000259.1 GCA_021849995.1 Bacillota bacterium
CATAGTAGAAATCCTCCTCTTAAGTGTAAAAAATATATAATATTTAAGATTTATTTCGACAGTTAGACTCTACTACCTTTAGCTACTATAGATAAAGGTAGTAAGATATCTTTATCAACTTTGGTATTTTTGCAATTTAGTTAGTGTTTCTTATGAACACATCTATTATTCTTAAATAATTTAAAATCAGACTTATCACTTATGGATAATCAGGTGTGATAAAAAGACTCAATCTTTTCCAAAGGATATATTGGACTTATCTAGAATTAAAACTATCAATTATAGAATAGAAATATCCGAAAGGAGTAATAATCATGAAACGTATCTTGAAGGTAGAACGCCTTACCAAGGAAGCTTTTAGCCCATTCGGCCATGTCTTAATGAGAGAGCCGGGAGTTCCACCATTTAAAGCTGATCCACCTCAGTTCGCGGATAGAATGCCCTTCGAGGTTGATGATGGTGAGGCTGAATTCGTATATGCCTTGCTAAAAAGAAAAGAATTTACTTTTTCTGCGTTGGAACGACATTTAAAAGTAACTCAAGGGTTCTTCCCTCTTTATGGAGGCCCCGCCATCATAACTGTCGCACCCGCTACAGATTTTAATAACCTGGAAGCACCACCGTCGCCTGATACTGTGAGAGCTTTTCTCCTCGAAAGTTATACAGCATTTGTGATAAACCGTGGAGTTTGGCATGGTACAATCCTACCCTTAGAAGAATCGTTCGGATATATTCTGGCAACCCGTAAAGAAACTACTGATGAATCCATTTCTCCACTCTATGATGGAGATGTGCAAATCAGGGATCTTGGTGTCACGTTTGAGTTAGCACTATAATTCTTAATGTGCTTTACTCCCAAATAAAACTATCAAGAAGGGGCTGTCTCAACATAGAAATTTAATTTCTACGAGAGGCAGCCCCTTCTGTTTGCTTCTGTCTCAATAACAACTATTTAGATCCAATATGGTTCCTTTTATAAACAAGTTTCTTACATAGCTCTTCTTGCTCCAACATACTTGCTCCACCAGTAAGGACTGAATTTTGATCCTGTTACTCCCTTACTGGATGTAGCCTGAATAAATTAATTCAGAATTTTGAACCATAATAAGAAAGATATTTTTGTGAGATTTTTGCAATCAATAATTAAGTACTGTCTGTTTACATATCCAATCAACTAAAATCTCAGCAGAACTTACATTTGTTGCAAGCGGTACATTATGAACATCACATAAACGCAATAGTGCTGAAACATCCGGTTCATGAGGTTGGGCAGTAAGCGGATCACGCAAAAAAATCACAGCCAATACGTCTCCAACAGCTACTCTGGCCCCTATTTGCTGGTCTCCTCCCAAAGGTCCTGATAAACAATAATCTACGTCAAGTGCAGTATGCTGATGAATAAGCCTCCCGGTAGTTCCGGTAGCAATAAGGCTACAGCGTGATAATGTCTCCTTGTTTGCCATCACAAATCTAACCATATCATCTTTTTTGTCATCATGTGCGATTAGTGCTACTAAAGGTTTTTCTACTTCCATTATTTATCCCCTTTATGTTTCTTCTCTGATATTTAACATTATATCATAGGAAAGCCAATTAATAGGTAAAATTTAAATTAAGCTTGTTTATATCTATGATATAAATCAAATGCAATCTTGATTCCTATTAAGAACGTATTGAGGAACATCAAGGAGGTTAATAACATGACAAAATTCTCGCCCGCTCAAAAAATTGGTGACATTGTCACAACCTTTCCTAAGGCAGCAGATGTATTTAAAGAATATAAGATAGATTTCTGCTGTGGTGGAGACAGGCCACTTTCCAAAGCTTTAGTTGAACAAGGACTCGACGAAAAGGAAGTAATAAACAAACTGGAATCACTATATCAGGAACTTTCTGCTACCAGCAAGGGGGATATCGCTTGGACTAGGGAAAACTTATCAAAGTTTATAGATCACATCATTTTAACACATCACACTTACCTTCAAGCAGAACTTCCCAGGATTAGCGAACTAACTACCAAGATTCTGAGAGCTCACAGGGCAAATCATCCTGAACTAACTAAAGTTCATTGAGTTTCCACTAATTACAGAATATGAAAAGAACAATATTTTATTTCCGCTGTTTAAAGCCCAGTCAAAAGAGAATCTAAAAAAATCTTATAGATTATATTCTAATCTTCAGAGTTTCATCACTGTTCCTCCAAATGGTAGGGTTAGCACGTGATTCTAGAACTACCAATACACTTACTAACTGAGGAAGGTTCACGCCGAAGAATTATGGCACAGAAGACCAAGTATGTACAAATAACAATTAAAGCGGTTCAGAGTAAAATCCGAACCGCTTACTTGTTATTGTCATTAACTCCACTTTAGACAGTCCCTGGGCCTTGAATGTTATGCTCCCTAAATACGTCACTAATCGCTTGGATAGCCTTTTCAATCACTTCCGTCTGATAAGTAACACACAGACGAACATACATCCTGCCTTCTTCTCCAAACGCTATTCCCGGGGACACGACAACTCTAGCATTATCGAGTAGGAATTTGCTAAACCCTTCTCCGTTCATTCCAGCGGGAGCCGGTACCCACAAATAAACAGTCCCTTTCGGAACCTCCAGCTTCCAACCCATTGAGTTGAAAAATTCTACTAGCAGAGTGAGCCGCTCCTTATACGCTCGGTTATCTTCATCAAAGAAACCCTGATTAAGCCCGAGCTTGAAAGCTTGAGCCCCGGCATACTGAATTGGGTTAAAGATTCCAGCATTTACATGAGTTTCAATCACTTTTAGGCCCCTGATGACCTCCGAATTACCGACAGCAATTCCCAAACGCCAACCGGCCATATGAAATGCCTTTGAGAACGTAAAGAATTCAATACTATTTTCCTTATTTTTATCCACTGTAAATATACTTGGAGCGGCTTCCGGCTGAAAACAGGTCATCGAATAGGCGTGGTCACTCGCCACAATTATGTCATATTCCCGGGCAAAAGCTAAAACTTCTTCCCAAAACTCTTTCGTTACTGTTACTCCTGTTGGGTTATTGGGATAATTCAAAAACATCAGCTTGGCCTTTTTAGCTATGTCTACAGGGATATCTTCAAATGCTGGAGTAAATTGTGGAGCTCTAAGGGGCATGAAGTAAGGCTCTCCCCCAGCAAGGATAGTACCAGTCTTATAGGAAGGAAATGCTGGATCAGGTAACAGGGCAATATCTCCATGATCCAACCAAGCCTGACAAAAATGAACTATCCCCTCTTTTGAGCCCATTAACGGAAGTATTTCCGAATTAGAATCAAGACTTACTCCGTAGTGGGTAGCGTACCATTCCGAAACCGACTGACGAAGTTCCAAGAGACCGTCAAAATCCGGATAGTGATGATTATTAGCTAGCTCAGCTTTCTCTTGCAAAGCTTGCACTACTAAATTATCTGTTGGTCGATCAGGATCTGATTTGCTAAGGACATAAATTTCTTGTCCGGCTTGTTTCTTTTCTGCAATCAGGCTATCAAGTTGGGCAAATATATATGGGGGTAAATTCTTAAGTTTGTTGCTGTATTTCATGATTCACAGTCCCTCCAATCACCTTATAGTTTGTGCCTGAAGGGGTAGCTTACATGAATAGTATTTTATGGAAATCACTTAAAGACCTGTGGCCACCTGCCGGATAATTTTGATTGCTGTGTCAATCTCCTCGTCAGTAGTGTAGTGAGACGGGCTCAAACGCACTACTCCTTGTTTTAACGTACCAAGGGTCGCATGAGCATGGGGTGCGCAATGAAGTCCTGAACGAGCGATAATTCCTGCCTCCTGTTCTAAAACATAACCTACAATGGTCGAATCTACATCTTTTAGATTGAAGGAAACAATTGGAGCTTTAGTTTTGGCATCAAGACCTCCGTAAATCTTTATGCCTTCTATCTGCATTAAACCATCGATTAGGTATTGACAGAGTTCTTGTTCCCGCTTACGGATTTTTTCAATACCGATTTTCTTCAGGTATTCCAAGGCCGCACCTAATCCTGCTATTCCCAAGCTATTAAGGGTGCCGCTTTCCAAAACATCGGGAAAAAATTCAGGCTGCAAGTCTGACTCTGATAAACTCCCAGTTCCACCATACATGATGGGATTTAAATGTACACCTTCCCTGACGATTAATCCACCTGTGCCCTGTGGACCGAGCAAGCCCTTATGACCTGGAAAAGCGAGCAAGTCAATGTTCATTTCTTCCATATTAATAGGAAATACACCAGCTGTCTGCGCAGCATCAACTAAATATGGTACATAATTCTTTCTGGCTATCCTTCCAATATCAGCTACAGGAAATAATGTCCCAGTGACGTTTGACGCATGTAATGTAACAACTAATTTTGTATTAGACTTAAAAGAACCTTCAAAATCCTGCAAGGGAAATTCATTAGATTCAGGGTCGACTCTAACCTCAGTTATTTCTAACCCCTGCTGAGCTAAAGCCCAGAGCGGGCGAAATACCGCATTATGTTCCAAAGAAGAAGTAATAACATGATCCCCTGGTCTTAGCAGACCGAATAACGCTTGATTTAGGGCCTGAGTGGCATTGCTTGTAAATACTACCCTTTTAGGCTCAGTAAACCCAAAGAAATCTGCCAAGGTTTCTCTCACTCTAAAAATCCTACGAGCCGCTTGTAGAGAAACATTATGAGCACCTCGCCCTGGATTACCCCCACTTATAAATGCTTCCTGCATTACGTTAATAACCTCTGACGGCTTTGGCCAGGTGGTTGCCGCATTATCTAAGTAAATCATTCAGTACTTCCTTTCCAAGGGATAAATCCGTTATCAGTAGCTTCATATAAGCCAACGAACGGTACTCCTTTTTCAGCGAGGCTCTTTACCAAATCTATCTTCCCTAATGGAAAACAAATAGCAAAATTGCACTCAAAACTGAGACTGCGGGGAGCTGGTATCGGGGAGTAGGGACAGTCTAGCTTTTCAAAGGCCCTCTCTGCAGCTAGTGCATCACTCCAAGAACTAAAAGTTAGCAAGGCGCGATATTCTTTTATCTTTCCATAAAGCATCTCTCAATCCCCTGTCATTATACACTAAAAGAATCTATTATCCTGTAAATGCAATATACAGTTTCAATTCTCTAGTTTAATATAATAGCCTGTCCAGACAAGAAATACAAAACTCAATATCATCTTGCCGACGACCCACGACGACCCAAACTATTACAGAGTTATATCAATCATTAATAAAGTTGTACAGGCTTCATTTCCTTGCGTAATGTTCCAAATTCATAATTATTGGCTAGTAAATAATCTAAAAGCTCTGGCAGATATTCTACGGTAGCAACTCTATCATGAATAAGAATCACGGGGGCCTCGTTATTACCTAAATTTTTTAGTTGACTTATGGCACTCGCTACGTACCTTAGATCCCCGAAATACCAGTCTCTAGTATCAATATTCCAGTCCCACATCTTGTAACAATTGTCCTCTAAAAACTTATT
>JAJZSC010000260.1 GCA_021849995.1 Bacillota bacterium
AAAAAGCTATCGACATGACCATCTTGTTTGGCGCAGGCAGTGCGGCTGATATCATTGCCCGCAAGCTTGGGGACCTTGTATCCAAAGATCTTGGACAACCGGTAGTAGCCAGTAACCGTTTAGGAGGCGGTGGTGCAGTAGGTTATCAGCATGTACTTGGTCAGAAGCCGGATGGCTACAGTATTGTCTGGAATTCAAGCTCTGTTAATGTAACACACCACCAGGGCAATATGCCTCAGGGTTACGATGCATTCCGCGGAGTAGCTAATCTTACTCAGGAAGCAACTGCTATAGCAGTTAAGGCCGATGCAAAATGGAAGACAATTGATGAGTTTATCGCTTATGCTAAAGAGCGTCCTGGAGAACTCAAAGTAGCTAATAGTGGTGTCGGATCATTTAATCACTTGATCGCAGCAGCTTTTGAAAACGCAGCAGGGATAAAAGTGAAACATATTCCGATGGATGCCAAACAAAGCCAGACGGCACTCCTTGGTGGACAGGTTGATGCTATGGTTAACATGGCTTTTGATATTATACAGCAGGAGAAGGCTGGCAATATAAAAACTCTGGC
This sequence comes from Bacillota bacterium, assembly GCA_021849995.1. Taxonomy (GTDB): domain Bacteria; phylum Bacillota; class Desulfitobacteriia; order Desulfitobacteriales; family Desulfitobacteriaceae; genus JAJZSC01. The sequence continues at coordinate 572 of JAJZSC010000260.1, forward strand.
CGTTGTAAGCGATAAAAAGCTTGCTCAGCTTCCTAATGTTCCTACCTTGAAAGAAAAGGGAATCAATCTTGATATGATGATGTGGCGGGGTATCGCAGTTCCCAAGAATACTCCCGATGATGTTGTAAAGATTCTGGAGGCTTCTTTCATGAAAGCTGGCAATAGCCAGGAATTTAAGGATTTTGCCACCCAATACGGTGTCATAGTTGACGTGAAGGGTGCCGCTGATTTCGATAAGCTGATGGCACAAAGCGATAAGGATATAGCTGCCATCATGGAGAAGATTGGAATCAAAAAGCAGTAAGCTCTAGATTTCATGAGCGGTAGACAACAAGTCTTCCGCTCATGCCTCCTATACATGTTCCTGGATCAAACTGTGCTATAAGGTTAAGGAGGATATGTGAAATGAAACCCGATAAAATTATTGCTTTACTACTACTCGCATTTACAGCAGTATGGAGTTATTTTACCTTCAAATTGCCAGCATCCACAATGCCCGGAGAACCAGGGCCAAAGATGTATCCTTCCATAATCCTTGTCTTATTAGGAATATTTAGCATCTTGCTGCTTGTAGGTAAAGAAAAGAAAGAAGAGCCAGAAGTCAGTGAAGAAGACCTCAAGAAGATGGAAGAGCTTGGAATGGAAGTAGAAAAGAAAGAAGTATTTCAAATTAGCCAGGCAATGATCCTATTCGGCCTATTTTTGGTGGGGCTCGTCATCATGTATTTTTTTGGCTATATAATAGGAATGACAATCGGGCTGATTGCAATGCTTAGGTACGTTGGATGGAAAGTATTCCCGAAGGCACTACTTGTCTCAACTATTGTGACTGTTTTTATCTACGTACTTTTTAATGTTCTACTTCATGTACCATTGCCTACAGGAACTTTACTCTAAGGAGGGCAAGCTATGTTCGATTTAGACTTATTCGTGCAAGGGCTTTCCATTGCCATGACGTTGCAGAATCTTGTCTTCATGGCAATTGGTTCGCTTCTGGGAATCATTTTCTCAGCCATTCCGGGACTTACGTTCAGTACGGCTTTAATTCTTCTTCTTCCTTTGACCTTTGGTCTTCAGCCTGTTGCTGCTATCTCAGTCTTGCTTGGGGTTTTCGCTGGAGGAATGACAGGAGGATCTATTTCGGCAACACTGCTGGGTATTCCGGGTAACCCTTCGGCTGCCGCAACTGTTATAGATGGGTATATGCTGACCAAAAAGGGACAAGGCGGTAAGGCTTTGGGAATGTCAATCTATTCTTCGGTATTTGGGGGTATAGTCAGCCTGCTTGTACTGATCGCGGTTGCGCCTTTAATTGCCAAAGTAGCCCTGAAATTTGGACCAGCTGAGTTATTTGCCTTGGTCTTATTCGGATTATCGACAATCGTGGGACTTACAGAAGGCAGTGTTATCAAAGGTCTTATTGCGGGAATGATAGGCCTGCTGATCTCTACGGTCGGGATGGATCCGGTTATGGGACTTCCCCGATATACCTTTGGGTATGCCCCGCTAATGTCCGGGATTGGAATTATGCCAGTTATGATTGGTGCATTTGCCTTGCCGGAGATTATAAATACCTTCCTTTCTGCCAAGAAAAACAAAGGTATTAACAATAAGAAGGAGATAATGAAGGTAAAAGCCTCTTTCCCTACACTTAAGGAACAAAAAGAAACATTCTGGTTAAATATGAAAAGTTCTTTACTAGGGACACTGGTAGGAGCTGTACCTGGAGCAGGTGGACCGATAGCCGCATTTTTAGCCTATAATATGGCTAAACGCAATAATCCAAAATGCGGAACGGGAGAAATAGATGGGGTTGCCGCGCCTGAAGCTTCAAATAACGGCGTAACCGGTGGGGCTATGATCACACTGTTGACCCTTGGCATACCAGCGGACAGCGCAGCTGCTATCATCCTTGGGGGCTTCCTAATTCACGGAATCGTACCTGGACCTCTCCTGTTTAAGGATAATGGACCTATGGTTTATGCCATTTTTATCAGCATGTTAATAATTAATCTTATGGTTCTTGTCTTGCAGTTTGGTGGGATGAAGCTTTTCATAAAAGTACTGGATGTTCCTAAACTCAATCTTATGACCTTTATTCTTGCGGTAACGATTGTAGGTTCATTTGCTATGAACCTTAGCTTTACTGATGTGCTGATAATGTTCGTGATAGGGGTCATCAGCTGGTTTATGAAGAGATATGGGTTCGCAGTAATCCCGCTTATTCTTGGATTGGTACTAGGTGGCTCGATTGAAGATAACTTCCGTAAGGCGATGGTTCTTTCGGACGGCAGCTTAAGTATTTTCGTCAGCAGTCCTGTAAGCTTGGTGTTCATTTTACTTGCTCTTCTTGTACTACTTGGTCCAACCTTGAAACCAATGGTTACACGGGTCTTTAAGGCTAATGCTTAATATTTACTATGGTAAACTTACTATAATGGAATTACTATGATGCTTTGGTATAAGAATTAGATTCGTGACAAAAAACTAAAAGGGGCCAACCAATTCAATGGTTGAGCCCCTTTTTCGACTAACTAGTTAAGTACAATTAAATTAGATTGAATTGAATAGAGTTCATGCTAAGTTAAATACTATTTAAGTTAAGTTGAATATAGTTAAGGTTGAAAGTTTCTTCATTTCCTTGGAGAAAACTTCTTCTAGGGATATGTTTAGAGTGTTGGCCAGCGCAGCAATATAAAAAAGCTGCTTACCCAGCTCCGTTTCAATAATGTCTCGGCAATTCGGGCAGATACTACCTTCAACTTGACTGTCTAATAAACCTTTGAGATCGCTAAGGCAAGCATCTTCAGGGAGAGCCTTTTTTCGGGCGTTTACGCTAAGGCAGCCGCAACTTGTTACAGACTTAACTACGGCACGGTTGACCCGTGCAGAGGTTTCTTGCCCCTTTGTGACAATATCTAAAATACTCTGATGCCGAATCAATAAGGACTTAACAACTTCTTGAAATTCATCGGTGACTGCTTCCATCAGTTATGTCCTCACTCCTTTCTGCCTTCTTCATTATACTGAGGAGTTGCCCGAGTTGTCAATTTTCAACAGCTTTGACAACTTAAACAAGAAATTGACACACTGCTCTCGGTATGATATAGTTAAAAATTTTTGACCCCTGTCAACTTCCTTGCTATAATTTAAATAGGGAGGTGGGCGAGGTGTTCCAGATTGGTGATAAAGTAGTTTATCCAATGCATGGGGCTGGGGTTATTGAGGCTATTGAGGAACGGGAAGTTTTAGGAGAGAAGAAAAAATACTATGTAATGCACATGCCAGTCGGAAATATGAAAGTTTTCGTTCCATTAAATAATATCGATGGCCTCGGATTACGTCAGGTTATTCCTCATACTCAGGTTCCTAATGTCATTGACGTACTTAGAACCAGAACAGGGCCAAGTACCCTTGCTTGGAACAGGCGTTACCGTGCCAATATGGATAAGATTAAAAGTGGAAATATTTTTGAAGTGGCCGAAGTAGTGAGAAGTCTTGCCCAACGTGACCGGGAGAAGGGTCTTTCAACTGGTGAAAAGAAGATGTTTGAAAATGCTTATCAAATTCTGGTTAGCGAGTTAGTCTTAGCTGAAGAAGTTGGTGAAGACAACGTAAGGGAATTAGTGGAAAAAAGTTTAGCCTAAGCTCCTGGAAGCTTGAAAATTATTGGTAATTCACTGTATAATAGGAAAGGCTTTTAGCCAAAATAAGGATAAAAAGGAGGTGAGGCGATGATTCGCAATCTGATTCGCGGTATCATCACTTTGTTATTTGGCGGACTAGGTTTTTATCTTGATTATTTATTACTTAGGCTAAATATACTTGAAGCTCTAGGCTGGAAGTTATCACCTGTGTGGACTTATATTGCCATGGTTATTCTTTTTGCTATACTTGGCTTTCTAGTAGCTCCATCCGGTATCAACGGGTTCTTGGCTCTTGTGCGTTGGCTAGACACACGTCTGACTAAGATTCCAACAAATGAGCTGATGGGCGGGGCACTTGGTGTCATAATAGGACTTATTATTTCTTCTTTGTTTAGTAGTTCGTTCTCCAGTATCCCATTCTTTGGGCCGGTTCTTTCAGTTTTGATCAGTGTCTTACTCGGCTATCTGGGATTGATTCTAGGAGTTAGGCGAAAAGAAGATTTCCTTAGTTTTTTTAGCTTCTTACCTAGATTTAAATCTGACAAACCAGAGAAGAATAAGGAAAAAACCGGTAAACCAGCCGAGCAATCACCAAATTATAAAATTCTAGATACAAGTGTAATCATAGATGGCCGAATTGCAGATATTGTCCAAACAGGCTTTATCGAGGGAACTCTTTTAATACCTGGTTTCGTATTAGAAGAGCTTAGACATATCGCTGATTCTTCCGATTTACTTAAACGTAATCGAGGACGCCGCGGTTTGGACATTTTAAACCAGATATCTAAGGAATCAATAATTAAAGTAAAGATTCATGAACAAGACTTTGAAGATATCCTCGAGGTAGATAGCAAGCTTGTACGTCTGGGCCAGGTACTCAGCTCGCCAGTTCTAACCAATGATTATAATCTAAACAAAGTGGCAGAGCTGCAAGGGGTTAAGGTCTTAAACATCAACGAACTTGCTAATGCCATAAAACCAGTTGTACTACCAGGTGAGGAAATGATTGTCCAAGTAATGAAAGAAGGAAAAGAATCTGGACAAGGGGTAGCTTACCTTGATGATGGGACTATGATAGTGGTAGACACAGGTAGGAGATATATTGGTCAGCACATCTCTGTGCTAGTGACAAGTGTTTTGCAAACTGCTGCCGGGCGCATGATTTTTGCTAAACCAAAGGGTGCTATGGAAAAAAAGACGATTGGGCTTCCTTCGACTGATGAGGTGACCGCTCTTGGGTAATTGT
>JAJZSC010000261.1 GCA_021849995.1 Bacillota bacterium
TATACCTCATGGCCAGTTGGAAACGTCCTGTTTCCAACCCGTTTCCGCTACGTACTTTCGCGAAGTTTGGTTTCCTGCTCGCTTAAAGCCGTTCCCTTGTGCAAACCAAAATCCTTCGGCAGCTTCTTGGGTCCTTGCTTAGAAATTCCGTAAGTTATGCTCGAGCAATTTAAGTTGATCCTTGTTTTTTAGAGATTACACCAGTGAGTAAAAATGTGAGGTAATACAATTATATGAGCCTTTCAAATCTTGAAGATATAGGTAAAATCAGTAGAAGCGAAAATTCTGGTACAAAAGCACTTACAGAGTTACCTGATTTCAGTGAAGCTGATTTTATAGTACGTGCCAAAGTTCCCAGATCGGAAATTCAGATGCTTGTAAAGCTTGTCGAAGGCTTCAGCCACTTCGGAGTTGTTACTACGACGAATAAAGAGGCTGGCGAGGTAATAATCCAAACTACAAAGTACTGTTGGCCCGAACTTGAACCAGCGATAAAACATATGCCTTTTGTAGTGGAATTTTTACCTTAAGCCCGAATTGTAGTTGATGTCCGAAACAAAGCTCCTTAAATTGCTTCTTTTCGTTAGATGTAAAGATTCTATGAAGATATAAAAAACAATTGACCGAAATCCTCCTAATCGAGTAAAATAAGACTAGAAAAGCACAAGAAGTCAATAGGACGAAAGTCCCGATTTGTCGAACTAATCCTATTGATGTGCGTCTTTTGTTATTAAAATTAGAAGGAAATAAATATACAAAAGGCGTTTTTTGTCTTTTAGAAGTGAATAAATACATATGAAAGGATGACTAATTATGAAGAGAAGAAAAGATTCAGGTTTCACCCTTATTGAACTCATGATTGTTATTGCGGTTATCGGAATTTTGGCAATTGTGTTGATTCCGAAGGTTGGACAAGTTAAGACACAAGCTAAATCAGCTGGAATTGATACGAATATGAGGTCGGTTGAAGGATACGTTCAAAGTAAAATAAACGGATGGGCTAATAAAGGGAAAGATGCAGGGGACATAGCTACAGATATAAAAGACGCTTTTGACACTGAAAAAATTCCTAATCCATTTACTTCTACCGTTGTTACTCCAGGGATAGGTACTAACGCAAGTGATCCAGCAAACAATGCATTGTTCATTTTAACCGATGGAAATTCCGATGTCACTGCTCTTGGAGCAGCTAAAACAAAAGGTACTATCTCTGTGTCTGTAACACCAGCAGATGGTTCTGGCACAGTTACTTCGATTACTATTACTCCACATAACGAGACTGGGGCCGTGATAACCGATAAGGTAATAACAATAACTCCTTAAGTTCATTTAAATTAGCTTTTAGGGTGTTTACCAAAACACCCTTTTCTTATATGCTTAAGGTGGACAGAAGGAGGGGTTCCCGTGGCTGTGCGGCAAGAACGTAAGCGACTGGGTGAGATACTAATAGCCGGCGGGGCAATTACAGAAGAACAGCTTGATGAAGCTCTTAAGATGCAGAAGGCCTTGGGGTTGCGTCTGGGGGAAGTCTTGATAAGGCAAGGTCTGGTGCAGGAAGAAGATATTTTACGTACTATCCAGAGCCAGATGGGGCTCCCCTCAGTTGACCTGAACAGGCTAGTTGTAGCAGATCAACTACTTGGGATGATACCTGAAGCAGTTGCTCGAAAATATACCGTGTTGCCTGTTGATGTAAATAATGGGCAATTGCTGGTTGCTACCGGTGATCCCACCGATTATTACGCCTTGGACGATATTCGTTTAGCCTCAGGGATGATGGTGAAACCCTGTATTGCTAAAAGAGCGGACATTATCCGGGCTATAGACCGTTTTTATGGAAAAAGTGAAGCTGAGAAGGCTGCCCGTGATTATGTTAAACAGGCAGGAGTTGCACCTGTCGCTGCTACTGCTCAGGCCACGGCTCTATCAGTGGTCCAGCCCGGTACCGAGTCTGAAGAAGAAGCTACTCCTATCATCAAGTTCCTCAATACTATTATCGAAAACGCAGTTAATAACCATGCCAGTGACATCCATATCGAACCTATTGAAGATGACCTAAGAGTCCGGTTCAGAATCGATGGGGTTTTAAGGGAAATTATGCGGACCCCCATTGGTATGGCCGGACCGGTTGTGAGTAGAGTTAAGATCATGGCAGATTTGAACATCGCAGAGAGGCGTTTGCCGCAGGACGGACGAATTTCGTATAATGTTGGGCGGAAAGCTATCGATTTGCGTGTTTCTACTGCTCCTACCATGTTTGGGGAGAAGGTAGTAATGCGGATCTTGGATAAAGCCAGCGTTATTTTGGAGAAGTCTACCCTTGGTTTAAAAGGTAAAGATCTTGTTCTTTTCGAAGAACTCATTTCCAAGCCTTATGGAATTGTTCTTGTTACAGGGCCGACAGGCAGTGGTAAGACAACCACTTTATATACAGCCCTTAATCAGTTAAATACTCCGGATAAAAACATTATTACTCTGGAAGATCCGGTGGAATTCAACTTTAAGGGTGTTAATCAGATCCAGGTAAACCCTAAAGCCGGGCTTACTTTTGCTACAGGTCTTCGCTCTATCCTGCGTCAGGATCCGGATATCATAATGGTCGGTGAAATGCGGGATAATGAAACTGCCGAGATCGCTGTCCGTTCAGCTTTAACCGGCCACCTGGTATTATCTACTATTCATACTAACGATGCTCCCAGTGCGATAACCCGCTTAATAGATATGGATATTGAACCATTCTTAATTTCGGCATCGCTGCTTGGGGTTATTTCTCAACGTCTGGTTCGAAGAATATGTCCGCAATGCGCTTATGAATATGTTCCTGAGCCTAGGGATTATGCATTGCTTGGCTTGACAGCAGAGACTGGGGTAAAGTTAAAGCGAGGCAAGGGATGTTCGTATTGCCATAGCAGTGGGTATAAAGGCCGGACAGCAATATTTGAGATAATGCCCTTAGGTTTGGGGCACCGTCATCTAATTGACAAGAGGGCTACTGCAGATGAACTGCGGGACTATGCTGTGTCACAGGGTATGTCGACTCTGAAACAGGGAGCTGCACAGTTAGTGTTGCAGGGATTAACCACTGTTGATGAGCTTATTAGAGTTACTTATGTGAATGAGTAGGTGTTAGAATGGAGTTCGGCTATAAAGTTATAAATGAACAGATGGTAGTCACTGAAGGGGCTTTGGAGGCAGTTGACTATGAAGCTGCCAAAAGGATTATCCGTGATAACGGCTGGCAATTAATTTCCCTTTCGGAAACCAAATATTCTGATTCAATGTTGTCACGAAATATTATGAACAGAGTCAAATATGAATCTATTGCAGCTTTTTGCAGTCAGCTGGCCATGATGATTCGTTCCGGAGCCAATCTGGTTCGCGGTTTGGAAATACTGCAGTCCCAGGTTGAGGACAAGCGTCTGAAAGAGGTACTGGAATCTATCGTGCGCGGGGTTAGCCGAGGAGATTCTCTGTCCCAGTCCATGCGAAACTGCCGAGGTGCTTTGCCGGAACTTTTAATAAATCTTGTGGCGGTCGGCGAACAAAGCGGTAGTTTAGACTCTGTGTTAACAAGTATGGCGGAGTATTATGAACGGGAGAATTTTATTCGCAAGAAAGTCACGAGTGCGGCAATCTATCCTGCGATTTTGACAGTTGTTCTCATCGGACTAGTTATTCTTTTTATAAACTTTATCCTCCCGGAAATTACAGATTTAATCAATCAAAATGACCAAAGCTTGCCGGCAATCACCCAATTTGTGATTGAATCTTCGACGTTCTTGCAGGTAAACAGTTTATATATTTTAATTGGTTTAGTGGGATTGGGAGCAGGGCTTTTTAAACTTTTCCAAATACCTAAATACAGATATTCGCTCGACGCCTTCATCCTTAGGCTGCCACTGTTCGGCAAAAATCTGAGGAACGTAATTCTTGCCCGGTTTTCCAGAACCCTTGCTTTATTTTTACATTCCTCGATACCAATTGTTCCGATTTTGAATTCGATTGAGAGTATAGTTGGAAATGAGGTTCCCCGTCTTGCCGTTGCCAGAGTTCGCGAGAGAATCATCCGTGGTGAAACCCTGGCACTTGCCTTTGGACAGGAGAAATTTTTTGACCCTTTGCTCATACAGATGATGTCCATTGGAGAAGAAACTGGAAAATTAGAGGAATTAATGGGCGATGTGGCGAATCACTATGACAAAAGGGTAGAAATTGGAATTTCACGCATGGTTGCCCTAGTTGAACCTGCATTCACGGTGATCATCGGGATATTCGCAGGCGGGCTCATTATTTCTATGGCCCTCCCGATCTTCAATATGGCTAGTGGAGTTAAGTAGGGTGAACAGAGAGTTGGATCTAAAATGGTCAGATTTCTGAAAGATTTGTATAGATTTAAGTTGGGTGCAAACAATGCTAAAGGATTTACTCTGCTTGAAGTAATGATTGTGCTGGCTATTATAAGCATTACCGCTGTTGTGGGCGTGCCAAAATATCAAGGAGTTAAAGACCAGTACAGGTTAGAAGGGTCTGGGCAGACTGTTATCTCTGAACTGAAGTATTCCAAACAACTGGCAATGGATCAAAGACGTACCACGTATGTTGTTTTTTCCAACTCACAAGTTCAAACCATGCAGGTATTGAACGGTAATTATCAGGTACTTGACAGCAAGAAATTTGAGACTGGAGTCAGTTTTGACCCAAGTCAGAATTCTTGGCTTACCCGGATTAATGATTTAAATACAGGAGTCCTGGTGGGTTGGGGTATGTCCTACAACTATCAGGGATTTGCCTCAAGTTTCGGAACAATCTCACTTAAACACGGCAATGGCCGTACGGTAGGAGTGCGGATTGCAGAAAAGACAGGAATGATAACGCTAACCTGGCCATAGGTTTACAGCTTAAGGAGGCAGTCATGAAACGGCCTGCTGATCATGGGATGACTTTGCTCGAAGTAGTAATAGCTCTTAGTATTTTGTTAATGGGAGTAGGTTTTATTTTACAAACTGATGCTGTCTCTCACAGATACTTAAATAAAGCAGAGGTAAGGCAGCAGATGCTTTTTTATGCAGCCGGCATACTCGAAGCAACTATCGAAGGGGAGAGTCCTACTGCTTTTCCACCCTTTGACTCTTTTCAGGCCGATGTCACTACAACATCCCAAGCCAACCCTTATCTTGAGCGAGTGGAAGTAAAGGTTTACCGAAAAAATTCCCCAACAAATCCTGAGCCTGTCAGATTGTATACATACAGGGTGAAGAAGTGATGAAGAGAGATAAAGGATTCACCATATTAGAAGTGATGATTGCTATCGCAATATTTGCCTTTCTGATGCTAATAATCTCTCAGCTTATGCGTGGAGAGATTAGGCTTATAAATAATGTTACCCAAAAAGCAGATCTTGAACATAAGGCGCGTACTGCTATAATGCATGTACTCGATGAGATAAGATTAAACCGCTATACTT
>JAJZSC010000262.1 GCA_021849995.1 Bacillota bacterium
GATCGGGTGATGCCCCTGGTTTCATCGATCACAAATTTGAGATGTGCAGCAGGATCAGTCGTTGTAAGATGTACCTGTTTACCTTTTGCGAATAAACCCAATGCAATCGCCGCCGCAATGGTCGTTTTACCCACACCGCCCTTGCCCATCGTAAAGATGACCTTTTTATGGGTGTTGTACAGATCCTCGATGACATCCTTAAGCTTCGGGATTGTCTGGGCCTGTATCGTTTCATCACGGACGATATAGTTATCCTTAGTCAGCAGTGCTCTTACATTGTCCATTCCCGTAATGTTATAAGCTCTAAGCGGCACAGTGTAAGTAACAAGGTTTTGTAAACCCTGCGGCATTTCTGCAAGTGCTTTCTGCTGCTTGTGATAAAGACTCTCAGAAATACTATCATCATACGAGGTCAGTACGCCATTAATGATCATCGTTTGATTATTCACGCCAATCTCCGCGAGTTCTCTGGACGCTCTTTCGGCTTCTTTGAGAGGTGCTGCTTCGGGACGGGAAACGAGAACGAGGGTTGTTAATTTGCCGTCGGCTAAGGTTTCAACAGCTTTTTTATAGACTTCTTTTTTACTTTCCAATCCGGAGAGCTGTCCTAGGCAAGATGCACCGTGGGTACTTTCACTGATGAAATTGCTCCATGCTGATGGTAGTTGTAGCATTCTGAGGGTATGACCTGTTGGAGCAGTATCAAAAATGATATGGTCATAGTCTATTTGTGTTTTATCATCGGTAATGAAGTTTGAAAACTCATTGAACGCAGCAATTTCCACCGTACAGGAGCCAGAAAGCTGTTCCTCCATGTTATTTAGGACTGCATCGGGCAGTTTGCCACGGTAGGGAGCGATGACACTTTCTCGATACTCCGCTGCTGCCTGGATAGGATCAAGGTTGGCAACCACAAGATTCGGAACTTCTTTGATGGGAACACCCTTATTCGTCAGCTCAGTGTTAAAAACGTCCTGCAAGTTTGATGCAGGGTCAGTGCTAATGAGAAGCACCTTCTTACCACTATCCGCAAGGGTGACCGCAGTAGCACAAGCGGTAGAGGTTTTACCGACGCCGCCTTTGCCTGTATAAAATAAATATTTTGTAAGTGTTATCTTCTGTGGATTGAAAATCTCCATACTTAGTTTACCCCCTTTTATTATTGGCCATTTATCACTTTTAACAACTTCCGTCGGTACAACCACATCCTGAGCTTTTAGGAAGAATATTAAACGTCTCATCTTTCTCACCTAAAAAGCTTAGCGGAATATCGAGGAGCTTCGCAATTTCTTCATTGCTAGGATATCTACTAGTGATTACTATCACACCCTCTACAACAGTAGCTGGCAATTCATCAACCCCTTTAGTTTGGAGAAAGTCATTCACTGCCTTATTGTTGATAAATTCCATAGGTGCATTTGTAAGATTGAAACGGTCAACCTCAATGCCGTTTTTCTTAAGTGAATTAAGAACGGTAGAAATCCGAAGCAATTCAGTGTCAACCCCAACTCCGCATAGACCTGTGGAACAGCACATAGCTGGCTCAAAGATTTGCATTTTTTTCATAAGTAAACACTCCTCATTTTACATTTATAAAGACAACTTGCTTCTTGTGGAGTCTTAAACTCCTTTTGAAGATGAGTTGGACTTAACTTAACATTCATGCCTAAGATCTCTCTCGTTGCTATTATGCCTTATCATTGTAATTTCATTGAGCAGGTTTTTTGCTGCATCACAACCCTCTTTTCTCAACGAATAGTACATCCATTTTCCTTGACGCCGATAAGCAACGATTCCCGCATCACATAACATCTTCATGTGGTGAGATAAGGTGGATTGTGAAATATTTAGATCATCTAAGACTTCGCAGGCGCACCTCTCTCTGCTTTGTAACATTTCAATGATCATCAACCGATTGGGATCGCTAAGTACTTTGAATATTTTGGCATTGGTTTCATATTTATTTTCCATTGTGCACCCCATATCTAATTTCATCGATATGTATATTATAGCTTTCATATCGAAGAATGTCAATGTGACATAAAACAACATTAACATCCATCGATCTACACACTCCCCAAATAATAGATTTCGTCTAAGCCTTAATAACATATCGGGTTATGAGGAAATAGTAAAGGAGACCTGCAAGTGAAGTCTCCTTTTCAGCCTATTTAAGTTTAATTCTTTTAGCAACCCTTTCTAACTTCGTCATATATTCTGCTATTACTGATCCCGCCATAAAACCTAACAACACCGTTGACCGCCACCAGCGGTAAAGCAAAGCCGTTCTTAAACATTGTATGAGGCGTATCATAGCCCTTTAAATCATCTTCAAAAACATCGATAAACTTTAATTGGATGTTAGACCCTAAATCACTTTCCTGTAAAAACCGGAGCAAATCCTCATACATCTCCCCCATGGTTTTTTCAGGCACCGATCCACAGGCCCCACCACAGCTACATGAACCTGAGGGAGCCTCTTCACGGATTCCGAACACATCTACCCGAATCATGACTTTTCCTCCTCATCCATTAACAATGCCCACACCAAATATCTGTTTACTTCTCACTTTTAGGTTACTTTCACAATAGCCGGTCGCTTCTGTCAGACATAGTCGCCTAACAACCAGTACAGTGATCAATCAATAGCCAAGTCGTGCAACTCACGGACAAACCGTTATTCCCCGTCCCCAAAGACAGTCTCCACAAGAGGGGGCATTACCTAAACAATCCATGTCTGTTCGAGAAACCATGTCACACCCATTGACCCACATACAATCCGTGCACGAAGGGTATCCTCCGTTCAGTACTTTGTAACGATAGCTCATAAATTCCTGAGAAGTCCAGATTCTTAACAAGGGTTCTTCCGTCAGGGAACCAAAACTGTGAGCCTCTATGAGCTTATGTCTTCCAAACACATACTCTGGATAAGAATGCAAAAACCGATAACAGGAAGAAACCTGACCATCCCAACGTACGACGACACTTTGGGTTCCTACAAATTTACAGTATCGATCTGTTCTCAACTCACTTCTAGGTAAAACTACGTCCACGCCTTTGGCCAGCCCCAACAAGAATGCTTCTTGGAAGATTCGCTCAGTCTCAGGAACTAAGGTGGGATAATACAGGGTTTCCTCCATCATTTCTTTTCTCATTGGTAGAATATGAGAGACGAAGATCCGATTAACTCCTAATTGGGTAGCCTGTCGTACGGTCTCCGACAGATAGGGAAGGGTGCTTTTCATAGCTAAAAATTCCCAAATAGTCTCTGGTTTCCCATTAGCCCTCTGCTCAGCAATATAACGTGTGCTCTCCAAGATCCCTTGCACATTTTGATGCCGAATAGCAGCAAAAGCCTGCACATCAGTGGTATCAACTGACAAGACAATCCTAGCAACACCACTTGAAAGCAGAAATTGAATCAAAGCCTCATCCAACGTAATGCCGTTGGTTGTCACAGTAACTTCATACTTTGAAGCAAATAGTTCCACCGCTTGACGAAAATTATTAGCGATCGTCGGTTCACCGATCCCTCCCAGAATCACTTCCTTAAGATCAGGAAAAATAGCTAACTCATCTGCGATAGAATTCAGAATCTCCAGAGACATATCCCCTAAAGGCTCTTGCCAATTCTGGCGGTAACACATTTCGCAAGACAAATTGCAACGGTTGGTCAACTCAAGATAAATACGTTCTATCGAAGGGGAAGGATGATACACTATATCTACGATATCTTTCATACTAAGCGAATCTCCTCTCGATTCTGAACTCTTTGAAATAATTATATCTTCATTTTCCCTTGTAATCACTATTTTTTTATAGCTACTTTACCTGTAGTCCATTATTAATGCTAATTTTCATTTTTCGCTTTCCTAATTCTTGCTCTACCAAAATAAGGTGCTGTATTGGAGGCAATGCTTCACCATCCTCTACAATTTTTCCAATGTAATAGATACAGTTGCTTTTCTCCTCTTGAGAATTACTCGTGGTTTTGTATTTAAAACAGCTTATGAGATCATTGCCTTCTTCAATACCCATACCGCAGTTAAGACATGTTTTCATGTACACACCCCTTTCACCAGTTCCTGCCCCAGTTATCACGCTCAAATCTTAGTTTTATTCCTTGATCACGATTACCTTAAAGGAAGCCTCCTGCACTAAAACAATTGTCACAGGAGGTTTCCAAGTCTATAACTCAGTTTCACTAAGCCATAGGACTACATCCTTTATAATAATCGATTGATTTTCCGATCGCCTATCAACCTTTACTAAACGCTCAATCATCCTGTCTTTCCCAAAAGAACATCCTTCAAGGCCCTTTCCGATATATCTGATCAAACCTTCTTCAATAGCATCGGAAAACACCTGCACAGAATCAATGTGGCCATTTTTCAAACAAAACCCTAGTTCCACTTCTCCCCAAACAAAACGGCGACTAATGGAAATGTCAAATTTCGGAGTATTACCAAATCGCCATTCCCAGGAGGAATACTTTTGAACCAACGATCCAATATTGAAGTTATTGTGGTCTACTGCTATCTCTTGGGCATCTCTCCCGTAAACATTAATAAAACTTTCTTCCATACCTTTGATCATATCGGCCAAGGTAACGGATTTACAGACTTCCGCTAGATTGACCACTCTGGACTGAACTGAATCAATCCCCTTGGAAATTATCTTTTCACGGGATACTTGTAAGTAACGACTAAGCTTCGTCAGATCACTATTAACTAGGATAGTGCCGTGATGTAAAGCACGATCTTTATTAAAATAATAAGCGTTACCGGAAAACTTCTTCTCTTCAATCACCAAGTCGTTACGCCCCGAAAACTCGGCTTTTAGCCCAAGTTTTTTTACCGCTTGTAAAATTACGGTTAGCTGTTTTGATAAATCATAATGCTTTTTATTCATAATGAAGGTAAAATTCAAATTGCCCAAATCATGGTAAACCGCCCCACCTCCGGATAAACGTCGGGCTAGCTTCCCACCCTCTCGTTCCAATTCAAGATGCCGACACTCTTTCCAGGCATTTTGATTTCTGCCGATAACCACCGTGTTGTCATTCTGCCATAAATAAAGGATTACCTCATCCTCGGTTATTTGTTCGAGTAAATGTTCCTCTATAGTCAAGTTCACCCACGGGTCGCGAGATAATGATTTGAAGATGCGAGTTTGAATTATCAACAGTTTCCACCACAGCTACATGTTATCTGTATACCGCCTGTATCTCCGTTATATTGGATGGCTTCTGCCGGACATAAAGCTTGACACCCTGTACAGCGATCAATGCATCCCTCTGGATAGATAACGACAGGCTTTGTACTTTCTTTGTCGTACACACCATGTGTGCACTTATTGACACAGGACCCACATTCAATACAATTATCGTAATTAATGATCGGATACCAACTCATGGTCATTTTAAGATCCCCCCTTTTATCAAGAT
>JAJZSC010000263.1 GCA_021849995.1 Bacillota bacterium
ATCAAGAGTTCATCACCTTTATGAGCGGTTATTGAAGCGGTATTGATAATAGAACTGCCCGCCTTTAGATGGGGAAGAACTGCCTTTACGAGATAAAAGTAACCAAAGAAATTCGTTCGAAAAGTACGCTGCAACTGTTCATCTGTAATATCAAGGATACTGTTCTGAGGATGCTGCTCGGCGGCGTTATTCACCACTATCTCTAATTTACCAAAGTCCTGGATCACCTGTGCAGCCACTTCCTGACAAAACCCTTCATTACCGATATCCCCATGAATCAGCAGACAGCGTCGCCCCTCTCGTTCAATTAGAGGCTTAGTTTCCCCTGCATCATCATGTTCGTTGAAATACACAATGGCAACATCTGCGCCTTCTTTGGCGAAGGCAATGGCTACAGCACGACCTATGCCACTATCTCCACCAGTAATGATTGCAGTCTTATGGCTCAATTTGCCACTGGCCCGATAAGCTGTGTCTTCAAAAACAGGCCTCGGATTCATTATGGATTCAAGACCCGGTTGGACATCTTGATGTTGGGCCGGGAAAATTGGTTGTTGGTTTTGATTGCTTTGTGCCATGACTTCAACTCCTTTGTCTATCCTATAGATTAATATTCCCAGAACTAACTCTGATCATATCCATAATGATTTAACAATGTTCCATATTTTTGTCCCGAGACTGTTATGAAAAAATTATACAGACCATTGAAAGTGAAAAGCAGCCTGCCTTAAGTAAGACAGACTGCTTTAATACTTCCCTTGAAATCCTTATTGGCGTTATTAGATTTCCCACCGGTACTAAAAGTTATTATGTCTTTTCTATTCTTTCTTATAGCAAGCCACAATCTCTCCAAAGTACATAACATGGTAGTCCCCTTCAGCGTACATTTTCTTGCGAATATCCTCGCTGATCAGAGCAGGTTCCATTGCTTGCTGGTAAACTACTCTACATTCATAGTGCAAATCACATTCTCCAATAATGGGAGTATCCACTACTTTCCCAGGTTCAGCAGTAAGGTTGCATTCCTTAAACTTATCATAATCTCTACCTGATTTTGTTCCGCAAAAAGCGATGGCTTTTCTTAGATCTTTGTTGATCGGTATGCTAACAGTAAATTCCTTGGCGTTTTCAAGCAGTTGATATGTGTGCCTTGAATACCTTACCATTACTAAGAAGATCGGTTTTTGCCAGATGAAGCTTATATTTCCCCAGCCAATAATCATAGTATTAAGTCTATCCTGATCTTTCACCGTCAAAAAAGCACCTTTTGGCAATTGCTCTAAAAGCTCCTTAGCCAATTCATTATACTTAACATCAGTTGTCATTATTATAGCCTCCCAATTTGGTTTTTTAAGTAATAATTTTGTATATATTATAGCCATCTTATGATGCCCCTGGCCACAACCGTACAATGTTACATATATGCAATTAATGGAATTTAGTGCCTGTAGTTCTATATAAAACTAGTTTTGCGAAAAATTAAATCAGCCCGGCCGAGGCGATAAACTTGATAGCTTCTTCAGAGGTCGCGTCGACTTCTCTGACACATTCTCTAGGAACAAGAATAAGATTCCCAGCCCATTGCATGGATTGCATGAGGTAAACAGAACAATATCCTTCAGGGATAAAACGATTAGCACCTTCATTCGTGATAAATCCAAGGAGTTTAATTGGACTATTTGGCAACTCAACAATGGCCAGGCGGGAAAACCCTTTCTTTTCCCCTGAGAACGAATTGATTGTGTCTTTGATAATACTGTAAATACTTTTAACAAGAGGCACCCTGACAAAGATATTCTCAATAAATCTTAAGAAACGGTTAGTAATCCAGTTGGATGTCAAAAGTCCGACCAGGAATACAAGCGCGAGAGTAAGCACTGCGCCCAGGCCGGGGAAATATAGTCCGGCCGATTCCAATAGTCCCTTGAATACTCCATCGAGCATGACATAGATGTTATAGAGTATATACAGGGTAATTGCGATGGGGGCTATGGTTATAGCTCCTCTTAAGAAAACTCCGATTACCTTTTTCATCTAGACCTCCTTCAGAGACTTCTATTAGCATTCAACTATATCATTCCCTTTTGCGATAAAGATGAACCCCTCCTACGTCAACCAATTGTTATTTGCGTGCGAGATCATTTTATTTTACCGGAATATACCCTGTTTTTTCAACAAGACTTTGTCCTTCCTCAGATAATATCCATTTAACGAACCTGTTTACGTTTTCCTTCGTATTAGATTTTAAGGTAACGGCATATACAGGAACAGTAAAAGGATATGTTTTGTTTCTGACTGTTTCCGTCGTAGGCTTAGTGCCATCAATAGCAATGTACTTAATTTGATTATTCCTAACCATAACTGACGAGTAATACATGAAAGAATAGCCTAACGAGTTTTTGGCGTTTTTGTAACTTGCTACCCTGCTGATTATGTCACCCATTCCACTTGCATAGGTTTCCTTTGTGGGCTCTAACATTTTGATGTCTTTCATCACCTTGTTTTGCATAACTGTTTGGCTCCCAGAATTTTCGGGGCGTTGATAAGGAAGTATGCTCTTCTTTTGTCCGCCAACTTCTTTCCAGTTTGTTATCTTGCCGGAGTATATGTCCTGAATCTGTTTCATTGTAAGGTTTTCGACCGGATTCTTAGAATTTGTGAAAAATACAAAAGCTTCGCTTCCAATTGGAGTTAATACAAACTCATCACCCTTTGCCACAATCATCTCAATTTGCGCTTTTGACGGCTGGGCAACAAAGATGATATCAGCCTCACCATTGATTAGCCTTTCATAAGCTTTGTCGGTCTTCGAACATTTTACCAGATTAAGCGGATACCGCTCACTTGCCACGAAGGCCATGTAGACATCTTTTTCATGATTCTGCTTGTTGACTTCATAATATTCACTAAGCCCCTTATATACGGCTTCTACAAAGGCCCCATAAACTGGGTAGGCTGCCGTAGCTCCATCCAAACGCGGCATTGTATCAAGCTCAGTAAACTGTAAGCCTGCAGGTTTATCCAGCTTGGCAAGTCCATTGCTTTCCTTAAAAGGTGCTATTCTCATTAGATCAACTTCAGTCAAATCACTCCCGATCGTCGACTTGCCGTAGAGCAGTTCAATCGAGCCGTTATGAATAACATCTTTAGCTGTAATGCCTGAAATAGTTATTACCATAACGCTTAACAGGGCAAATGAGGCTTTAAGATTTCTTGATGTGTTTCTTGTTATTGCTGTATGCGTTACAATTTCATGCAAAAGAATTCCTACAACGAAGCCTGTATACCCCATGAGCTCTGCCACAGGAACAATAAAATGATAGCCCATAAAGAAAAGCACAAAATCAAAAATTAAAAAAACAGGGTTTTTGAAAACATACCAAGACCACCAATCAGAATGGTAATTTCCTTTTGAGAAAAATACAACAAGGATGGCCCAAATAAGGGCATAAATAGTCGGAATAAGAAGGGGCAGATACCTTGCCATGGCCGAGTCGGGCTTATTCTTAGATCGCTTTGAGAAAATATAACCAACTGCTCCGCCGCAGAGTAACGAACCCAAGAAAGCTATGAGCAGAAGTATTAAGCTTCTAGTATCTTTACCAAGTTCTCGTGATAAAAACGTATCGATGATAGAAGAAACAAGGAAAAGCCCTATTGTAAGAGCTACCGGAATCATTATCATCTGTGCTGTCAAAGAGGACATAATATACCGTTTGTTCGATTTCATCCCTTAACACCTCATACCTCAATAATATCACTTGGCGCATATACATAAACAAAGGAAGTCGTGTCCATTTTCTTTGGATTATCAGGATATTCTAATGCCCAAAACATTAATAACTCTGCGGGGCCAGGAGTTATGCAAGGTGATTTTGTTGTCACACTTGCTCTCTCCATTTCCTTCCTATGTATATACTTCCACATCCGGAAATCCATTCCTGCTAAATCTTCTAAACTTTAGCTCCGCATTTTTAATACATAAACTGGTCCTCCATAATAATTAGTTTTGTTCAAAGCACCTGACAAACAGCTTTGTTGATCCGCAAGGACTTTTAAGATTAGTTAAATTGTTATAAAAGATGTTGTCTTATAACTGGCAGATAAGTGGTCACCGGCACCCGTTAAGTATTGAACCTTTCTAAAGACAAAAGGGCAACATCCATCCCTAATTACTTGGTGATGTTGCCCTTGTTCTATGCCTTAAACTAGTTATTTATCAACGATAATCCAATATAGATGGCTGCTCCCAACATGACTAAGGCCGACACCTTGTTAAGGAGCACCATGAACCGACCGGATTTGTCTAACACCCCTGTCACTCTTCCCGCTACAGCGAGCCCGAAAAACCATAACCAAGAAACCAAGATAGTGGCTCCAGCAAAAGCCACCTTCTCTAATCCCTCATAGTTTAAAGAGCTTGTCCCGATTACACCGATTGTATCCATAATAGCATGGGGATTTAGAAGAGAAACCGAGGCTGCAAACACGATTTGTTTTGTCGGTGTAAATCTATGAGCCGTTTCTTGTCCATTGATGCCAGGCTTACTATTCCAGGTTGTCCATGCCATATAGATCAAAAACAGGAAACCGGCTCCCAAAAGTAAAGTTTTTAGCCAGAAAGAGCCTAAAACCACAACGGTGACTCCCATAACAGCCAATGTAATAAGAAGAGTGTCACAAATTGCTGCAGTGATAACAACCGGTAAGGCGTTCACCAAACGTGGCTGTAAGGCCCCTTGATTAAATACAAACACATTTTGGACGCCAAGCGGCAAAATCAGTCCAAAGGCCAAGATAAATCCATGGATAAATGCTAATGTCACTTCAATTAACTCCTTCTATTAATTCTAGTTTAAAAACATTCCCTACCCATATCTCTCAGGTTTAAGGTTTACGAAGCAAACTTTCCTAAAACTACAAAAAACAAATAGTGGGATATTGCACCCACTCTTCATTGTTGATCAGGAGAATTACGTCGATAAAGGGCTTCTGGACTTGTATGTAGTCCAATAAGTTGTGGATTCTTTTCTTTCTTCACTTAAGAGTGACCGATAATTCTGAGAAAGTAACCTTTTTCATTTCCGGCACTTCACGGTGCGGTTTAATAGTCAGAGAGAATTCCAGGTTAGTTACGTCGTCAGGCAAAGACGGTATCACCACGAACGAGTGCCTCATACCTTTATGATGCCCGTAGCCACCGTCAGGGCGACATTGATACTCGGGTGCGATGAACAACTCAAACTGAGCATGTTCAAATCTCACGTTTGTATTATCGCTGTCGACTTCCGTTTCAATATTTACTACACTAGCATTATCATACTGTTTCATGTGCGTTACCGAATACAAAATGCCGTCTATTTCAACGGATATTAGAATGGGTACAAACTTTCTAAATCCAGTAGGTACTACTAGCGGGAGAAAATGGCGCTCATGATA
>JAJZSC010000264.1 GCA_021849995.1 Bacillota bacterium
TCTAAATGTCCCCAAATCTCTATACTTAATATCCGAGTTTAGCTTTTTGCGCAGGGATAACCTTGCTTTATGCAATCTCCATTTTGTATTCTCAATGGAGCATCCCAATATTTCAGATACTTCCTTGGTGGAACAGCCATTGATTTCCCTTAAAATATATACTTCCTTCTGCTGCTCAGGCAGTTCGGCAATTGCTCTGAATAAAATATCCCTTGTAGCATTTTTTTGGCACTCTTGATCAGGCTCCGGTGAGGGATTTACCTGAGTATTACACATTTCAGGCTCGTCTGAGGTCAATTCCTTCTGAGAAGAACTTTTTCTTTGATGATCAATAGTTACGTTCACAGCAATTCTGTATAGCCAAGTGGAGAATTTGGATTTGCCATTAAAAGACTGTCTTGACTGAAATGCTTTCAGAAAGGTTTCTTGAGTCAAGTCCTGGGCCAGGTGAAAATCACCGGTCATTCCATAAATGAGATTATTAATCTTCTCTTCATTTTGCTTAATCACTTGTTCGAAGGTAAGGTTATTTTCCACTGATTCGGGAGCATAGATATTTTCTTTAATATGCATAGCATTGCTCCTTTACTTATTTCCGACTAATCAAGGCATCAACAGAAAATGCCCCTGAACCTTTTATCATCAAATAGACTGATACTGCAAGCAGGATAAATACATATTCTACTCCGCCATTCTCTAGGAAGAAACCCTTGGCTAAGTGAACGGTAGCAGCAGCCCCGACCATAGTGCCTGCGATTCCTAAGGCTGCCAGCCTTGTCAAAAATCCAAAAATAATAGCTAAACCACCAAAAAATTCAATTAGAATCACTAAACCAGCTAGAACACTTGGAATGTGCAAGGTACCGGTGAGGAATCCCATTGTCCCACTCCAACCGTAACCGCCGAACCATCCTAAAAGCTTTTGCGAACCATGTGCTAGAAATATAATACCGATTGCTAACCGTAAAATCAAATCTGCTCGTTGCGAATTAGCAGCAAGTAACTTTTTAACAGTATTATTGGCTTCATTCAAAACACCAACTGCAGGGAATTTGGCGAAAATCTCTTCACTGTGAGGCCCATTGGCAAAAACAGAAGTAATATCTGTGCCGGCTTTCAGCCCACCATGTTCTCCATTTTGGAAAACTCCTGATACATCATATACTTTTCCTTTATATCCAACATAGGAAGGTTTGTTGTTCGTGCCATTAAAACTGCTCAATTGGTCAATAGTAAAATTTCTCAACGTCGACTCCTCCTCAATATCTATAGAGTTATGATAGGTGTTAAGTTAATTGGTGGTTTAAAAATGATCATCAGATAACAAAAGATAACTAATAAGTTTAGGTGGCGCCAACCTCTACTCTACTATTAAGACGATTTAGATCAAAATTGGATAGTGATTAAATAATTTTTTCTTGTATAGTTTTTGATAAATTTTTGAATTTAGTATAATCGGCTTAAATTAAATGCTTTTAAACTAAGTACCTGCAAAATAAATAAGAACAGACCACTACCAATATCTACCTGCTAACACATAGGCACAACCGATACACCCAACGGATATTCTAATTATAGGTAGACCCCCAGCTCTTCTTTAAACATAAAAGAGAGGTGATAATTTTTGAGGATATTATACAAATGTCCAGAATGCGGGGGCATCTACCTGACAGAAACTTGGTTAAAATTTACTCATGAGAAGACCAACACAAACAAAGACGAGTATGAAGATTACTTTTGCCCACAATGCCATCAATCAGTTTCATACAAAGAACTTGCCTCAATGTGGGACTTCCCATCAAATACTTGGTATCTTTAGAGCTACTTAATGTAGCTCTCTCTTATGCACAAAACCTGGAACTAAAACCTATTTTATCTTTAGACTAAAAAGCATCTTCGATCACCACATTAGTACACCATCAAGTTTAGGCTTTACGAAAAAAGAAAAAATAAAAAGACGTTACTTTGCATACCCGGACTAGTTCATCAAAAAGCAGTAAAAAAACATTCCGGTAAATAGTAACGTCATTTAATCAGGTGAAAAATTTGATTGGTTAACAAAATTAATTTGTAAAAAACACTCGGAAACAGTTTCTACACTTTTCTACACTTGTAAACTCATTCTATATTCGCGAATCAGTTCATTATACTGGTCTGGTGCCGCTCCCTGTATAATTAAGGCTTGGGCTTTTTGGAAAAGATGTTTGTGGACATCTTCCCTGCTCCCTAAAAAGCTGATCATCTGCTTAAGGCCAGGGTCAGTGGTCATTGTGAAATGTAAATTGTATAAAACCCGTGCCCTAATTTCTGCTTCAGCATCGGCTTGCAGCATAGCGATTGGATCCAGGCTCTGATCCACATAATTAATATTCCAAGGTACTCCCTGTGAATTTATATAACTAAGCGGAGGGCCTCCCAGCTTATTGATAGCGACAGCAATCATTTCCATGTGACTTTTCTCTTCCGCAGCAATTAAACCTAAAAGTTCGCGGAGATAACGATTTGGCATATTTGAACGATGATTTAAGTATTGGGTAGCTGCGGAAAATTCACTATCCTTTCCGCCGTAGTGTTCGAGCATTATCTGCCCAAACCTTGGGTCAGGCCGTTCTACATTAACAGGATATAATAATCTCTTATCAAAAACAAACATACTTATCCCTCCTCGGACGAAATTTGCTTCATTATATGATTGAGTGAACCGATTCGTTACAAGGCTCAATGGGGTTACTTTCCGATAAGGAAATAATAAGCTCCGTAAAGCGGATATTGCTTTTTCGGAGCTCTTTGAAGTGTAGATAATATTCATGTGACTTAATACATTATATTTCCACTTCTCCACCTATCTTTTTATTCTTGAACTCCAAAGATAGGCTAATGACAATTGTAGCAATTGCGATAATTAATAAAGTAGCCGAAATCGGCCTTTGGAAAAACATGTAAAACTTTCCGCTAAACATAGTTAATGATTTTAGCAATGAACTCTCCATTATTTTACCCAAAACAAACGTCAAGATGACTGGCCCAACGGGGAATTCCATTTTTTTCATAAAATAACCTATTATACCAAATATTAACATGGCCCCTACGTCAAACAAACTATTATTTATACTGAATGAACCCACGGCTGTAACGATAAAAATAATAGGTAAAAGAAGTTTAAAAGGAACCATCGTGATTCTTGCCCATAAATTTGCCATAGGCAAATTCATGATCAGGAGTATAAGGTTGCCTATAAACATACTTGCAATAACGCCCCATACAAATTGAGGGTTTTTCTGCATTAATGTTGGTCCCGGTGTTAGACCATGAATAATAAATGCACCCAATAGAACTGCAACCGCTGGAGAACTTGGAATTCCCAAGGTAAACAATGGGATTAGAGCGCCTCCTGAATATGCATTGTTTGCGGTTTCAGGACCCGCCACCCCTTCCAAGGCACCTTTTCCAAAACGCGAAGGATCTTTAGCTATTTTTTTCTCCAAAGAATAACTCAGTATTGTTGGAATTACAGAATTGGTTCCCGGTACCAAACCGAGTATAAATCCAAGAAAGGAGCCTCGAAAAATTGACTTCAAAACGGGATTCCATTCCTCACGCCTGGGCAACATGTTTTGAATTTTAGGTGGTCGTTCACCTTTAGCCTTTAAGTTCTCTTCCGCATTAATAAATAATTCTGATAAACCGAACATTCCCATAGCTATTGAAATAAAACTAAAACCATCTGCTAAATTTTCCTGGCCGAAAGCAAATCGAACTGTTGCCGTGACTGGATCCATCCCAACGAAAGCTAAGGTTAAACCAAAGAGAGCGGCAATCAACCCTTTGATTAGTGACTTCCCTAATAAGCCGATTACTAAAGACAATCCCACTACGACTAAAGCAAAATATTCAGGCGGTCCGAATTTTAACGCTTGCTTGGCTATTGCGGGACCGAGAATCATAAGCCCTATGATAGCAATCGTTCCACCAATGAAGGAGCCAATTCCAGCAACCCCCAATGCTGTTCCTGCGCGTCCCTGTTTTGCTAGAGGATAACCATCCAAACAAGTCATAAGTGAGGCTGATTCACCTGGAGTATTGATTAATACCGAAGTGATCGTTCCACCATACATCGCACCATAATAGATACCGGCTAGCATGATCACTGATGAAACAGGCTCCATACCAAATGTCATCGGCAGAAGAAGCGCAATGCCAGCTGTCGGCCCAAGCCCTGGCAATACCCCTACAAACATTCCGAAAGTTACACCAATCAAACAATATAACAAATTCCACCAAGTTATAGCTGTTTCAAATCCCTGCAGCAAATAGCCTAGACTTTCCATAGTCGTTCTCCTTTACCATCCAAATGAATTTAAGGGCAATGGTACACCTAAAGTCAGAACGAAAAGCCAGAATAGTATACCCGTAACCAATATTGAAAGTCCTAATGCCCAATACCACTTGTATCCTCGAGAAAACAAGATGGTCAACATTAATATACCGGAAATTGTAAACCCAATATATTTAACAATGGTAATATATAAAGCTAAGCCAACGACACATGCTAATAAGTTTACTAATCCAGTTCCTTTAGGGAAAATCTTGGCTAAACTTGTGCTATCTTTATTAAGCTTAACAGATTTGACGATATTTGCTATTGCGAGAAAAATTATGAATCCGCTAGTCCATAATGGCAACAATCCGGGGCCAGGGCCAAATTCGCTATAATAATGCATGTTTGATGCCTGCCAGAAGATTACCCCACCAAATAGGATGAAAAAAAGACTCAAGTAAACTTCAGCATTCTTTATTGTAGATTGAATAATTTTCACGTATGACACACCCTTTTTTTAATCATCAATGGTGTAGCTACCATTACCCGTCCAGGTTGGCTTTAGCCGACCTGGACGGGTAAATGAACCAAAATCCTAGCGTATTAGGATAAACTGAGGACTAAGTAAGAAGAGTCTAAGTTACCAGCCTAAAACATCTTTATAACTCAAGATATTTTCCTTCTCTGTTACTAAAGACTTTTTAAAATCTGGACCACTCATATAAGTAAGTCTAAGTCCCATATCTTCCAATTTTTTTATATGGTCTGGATTTTTCATTGCTTTTTCAGCAGCTGCTTGGAGTTTCGCTAATACTTGGGGATCAAGCCCTTTGGGTGCTCCGACACCTCTAACAGTATAGTTTATTATTTCCGTTCCGGTTGCCTCTTTAATCGTCGGAATATTTGGCAATTTAGGGTCTCGATCTTTAGTAGTAACTGCCACTGCTTTAAGCTGGCCATCCTTAATAGACTGCAATACTTCTGACACCCTCACACTCAGAACGTCCACATGACCGCCGAGCACTGCTGTCAAAGCCTCTGACGTACCCGCAAATTGAACAGATTTAAGCTTAGTTCCAAATTTTTTATTAAAATCCAGATTGAGGATAT
>JAJZSC010000265.1 GCA_021849995.1 Bacillota bacterium
GTTATTGGACGAAAGAGAAACGCCTAAACGGTGTCGGTGATAAACGGGAATCGCCCCCGTCATTTTCGGTTCCGATATTGCCGTCAACTAGCGTGATTAATAACACCCATTAAGCGACGAAGAGGAAAATGAGTTTGTCCCGGCGGGTCTGATGGATGAGAACTTATTAAGGGCAAGAGACGCTTATCGCCAAAAGAAGGGTTTGCTGACTTCTAATGAAATTGTAAATATCAGAATCTATTATGGTTTAACACAAAGTGACTTTTCGGCACTGCTTGGATGGGGAGATGTGACTGTTACAAGATATGAAAGCAAAACAATACAGGATGAAACTTACGATAACATAATGCGTATGGTGTATGAAAATCCACTGTTTGCATTGGAATGCATTGAAAAGCATAAAGACAGATTTACTTCAGATAAATATACTAAGTTCCGCAAAAACATTGCAAATAAGGTTGGAGAAGTAGGAAACCTTTATTTAAAGAAACAAGAGATAAACAGCCTTTATGTAAATTTTGAGGAAGAAAGTGAGCTTAACGGCTATAAGAAATTGGATATTGAAAAGGTAGCGAATGTTATAGGTTACTTTTCGCACTTTGTAGATAACCTTTATAAAGTCAAACTAATGAAACTACTATGGTATGCCGATGCTATTTTCTACGGAAGACATGGTAGATCAATGACAGGTTTGGTTTATAAGCACATGCCCTTAGGAGCTTTGCCAATTGCTTACGATGAGATAATATATTTGCCAACTGTAAAAATTGTAGAAGAAATGATCTATGATGACATAAGCTATAGAATTTGCCCAAATGAAGAAATTCATATTTCGGATTTCTCATTGGAAGAATTAAGTGTTCTTGAAACGGTTGCTACTACCTTTAAAAACTATAGGTCAAAAGAAATCATTGATTATATGCATAAGGAAAAAGCTTATACCGCTACTTTACCAAACCAAGTAATCCCATATAGTTTGGCAAAGCAATTGAATGAATTGAAATAACGTAGAAAGGCTGATAATAGTATAATTAGTTTAGATTATAAAGACTTTAGCAAGGATGAAAAGAAATTCTTTTATACTTTAGCCATCTCATTTTGTAAATATTGTTTTAAAAATAAGAATATTAACTTCGCTACAGCCTATGATATATGGAGCAGTGCATGGGGGATCTTATTACTGGATAATCCTTCGGATCAGAAGAATGGTAGCCTGGAGAATTTTTTTAAGCTTAACGAAAATGAGTTTTATGAGTATATTAAGAATGGGTTTGTTTTCTTATCAAATGAAAAGAGCCATACATTTACAGTATTGGAAAAACAGAAGAACTATTAAGAGAGAAGAAGAAAAGGTAGGACGTAATGATCCTTGTCCTTGTGGTAGTGGAAAAAAGTATAAAAAATGTTGCGGGTAAAGGAATGACCCTATCTGTCCAAAGGATTTAGAAAAGGATTTCGAGTAGAGAAGGTTATAGCTAGATGGAAAATTTTATGATATAATTAAACGACAAACATATTCCCGAAGCAAATTGGAGGTGCCAATATGGAAAAACGAATACAGGATGAGTTGAATATCTTAAAAGATATCATAGTAGAAACTGTTCCTGTAGAACAGATATTCCTGTTCGGTTCCTATGCAGGCGGTACGCCGCATGTTGAATCGGACTTAGACCTCTATGTTGTAATGTCGGATAATGTTAACATTAGAGAAATTGATGCGATGAGACTAATTCGCAAAGCGATTCGAGATAGAAAAACAATGCCTGTAGATGTGATAGTAGGTAAAAAAGATAAGTTTAATCAGCTCAAATCGACCCCTGGTATTGAGCGTCAAATCATGAGGGAGGGGATGGTGCTGGAAGCACAGGATAAATCCCAATCACAGGAGAGTCCTTCATTATAGACTGATAATAATAAATCGAACTCACCGTAATAAAAACACGGTGGGTTTTTTGTATGGAAAGCAATGAATCTTTAACCCAACCATGGGAGGCAGTCACGCTGGTCCTCTTTTTTATCTTTTTTGATTAATTCCTTTGGCAAAGATGATAGCATTTTATTTATGAGAAAATGTATGAAATCATCCAGGCTTAAACAGTTCCCTTATTCTTGTAAAGTATTTATGACAATCAAGGGTTTGGGAAATGAATACAGGCTTTTACCAGTCAAGAATTATGCTGTTTTCTATGTGGTTAAAGAACAGGTTATTGAAATTCATAGGGTTGTGTATGCAAAGATGGATTTGGCTAAGGTTATAAAGTGATATTTGAATCAATAATCTTTTTCCTGAGCTGATGGGCAGGCATTGGGCTGGCCCAGATGATCTATGAACAATTGAGTAGGAGTAAGTAATGAGAGGGCTCGAATGAGCCCTCTTTACTTATTTTAACATCATGTTCGGCAGGAGAACGTTTGTTTGAAAAGAAACTAAACTAGAGAATATTAATAGGGAGCCGATTTTTAATGAAGGTAAAACTTTCCGAGAGTGTGTTGCGAACCATACAAAAGGCCTTTAGATCAAACCAATATGAAATTACAGGTCATTGTCAAAAACGAATGATGGAAAGAAATATTGCGGAGCATGTGATTAAATTATGTGGTCAGAGGGGGACACCCTTAGAGCTCCAGTTTCATGGATGGGATTTTAAAATCATTCTTTATGATAAACAAATTGATGGGCGAAACATCTATATTGTTACAACAATCTCTACGCCCAGCGTGGTTATAACGGCATGCAATATGGAGTCTGAGGTCTGGGAGGATTTAAATGGTTTGTTTATCCGAAAAAAGTGATATAATAAACTTAGGATGGTGATTATTATGGGAATATGTTCAATATGCGGTGGAGAAAAAAATAAAGTATATAGAACGGTTAGCCATACCTTTCACGGCATAACGATTAAACTCAAAAATCAAGAGGTTTATGTATGTGGAAAATGCGGTGAAATTTATTATCCTGCTGGTTTACTCGATTCCATAGAGCAAATGATTATTTCAAGACAGAGAGAAAAAGGGCTATCCATAGATGAAAAAAATAAAACGACGGTATTATTTTAATGCTAAAAAGAGGATGGGGCTGTCCCAAAAGTAGATAAAAATCTACTGAGGGGCAGCCCTTCGTTATTGAAATTCCTAAAAAGCAGGGCAAGCAGGAGCGTATTCTCAGGGAGTACTTGCGTGCTTCCAGGGAACAGCGCTTTTTGTTGTTGCAGGGGCTGATTGATTCTGACGGCAGCATCTCAAAAGTAAGGGGGCAGGGTAAAATTGTTGTGGATTAGGGCATAATTATGGGATAATTAGCTTACAACATCAAAGGAGTTGAGATTATGCCTCAAATAATTCCAATCAGGGATTTGAAGAAAACTAGTGAACTCTCAGAAATGTGCCGTGATGCAAAAGAGCCGGTGTTTATAACCAAGAATGGATACGGAGATATGGTCATCATGAGTATGGAAACCTATGAAAGAATCATGTTTATGAA
The DNA here is from genome assembly GCA_021849995.1 of Bacillota bacterium. GTDB lineage: Bacteria > Bacillota > Desulfitobacteriia > Desulfitobacteriales > Desulfitobacteriaceae > JAJZSC01. Next base: position 3,482 of record JAJZSC010000265.1, read on the forward strand.
TGACGTTTACAGTAAATTGAGTGAAGCGGAAGAGTCAATCCGTAAAGGTGAGGTAATGGATGGCTTTAAATCTTTGAAAGTTACGAGAGAAAAATATGGCTTATAAACTCATTGTTTCAAAAGAAGTGCATATTGATATTGACGGTATTGTGAACTACATTGCTGTGGAACTTGGCAATCCGTCTGCCGCAGCGAGTTTTCTTGATGATGTGGACAGAAGCTACCGTGCCGTTATGGATAACCCACGCATGTATGGCTTAACCTGTTGTATTATCTGCTCCATGACGAGCCAAACCCTGAGATGACTTCATTTGTGTTCCGGGAAACACTGATGAGTCATCTTTTATTATGGGGAAATGAAGTTTTTCAAATATCGAGCAGCAAAGCTTGGAATTCATAAAGTTTCCCCAACCGAAAAGCGGAAGTATTTCACCTATAAACCTCTGTGCTCTCCGTGTTCTCTGTGGTTTGATTTTTGTATATTCTATCCTCCGGAAACCAATACTAAAAAGGTGTATGTCTAACCCGGAGGAAGAAAAATGACCCGTACAATCATAAAATGGCTTATAATCTTATCTAGCGCAACCTTTTTAATCACCGCAGACCTTGAAAAGCCTGCCAACCCTCCTGGAGGCTATATCCTAACCCCTATAGCAGGACACTGGTTAAAAACTGACTACCTGGAACCTATATACCGGGAACCAGCATCAGCTGCCCCAAAGCACTACATACCACAACCCGTAGCATTCACTCCAGAGAAAACCCCGGAACCCGAAGTAGTTCCCCGCCGTAACAGGGAACTCAACAACGCCAACATAGTCTTCTACTGGACGGAAGGTAACCGCCTCAAAGTCATGACCCTACTATCCATTAACACCCAGACCCACAAGGCCGGTATCATCCACTTCCCCCTCTATACCAAGCTGGCCGAGGGCACCACCCTGGAGGATGTCTACACCAGCCAGGGAGGGCAGGCTGTCATCAAAACAGTGGCAGAAAAACTGGAAGTACCTATCGAGCACTATGTCAGTATCGACCAGAAGGTCTTCCAAGTAGTCAGCGGTATTATTGGCCCGGTGCAAATTGGTCGGGAAAATATCGCTATTGCCGAAGCCTTCGCCCAGACGGCCACCGGTCGACGCAAAGACGACCAGGAAGTAGTGCGGGCCTTGTTGGCTAAGTTAATCCAGCCCGGTACCCTGGTTAAGGTGCCTAAGTTGGTCTGGATATTCACCCGTGATGTAGAGACTAATTTGGATGCGGGGGTGATTCTGAAGCTTTATGGGGCGGCCCGGGAAATGGGAACTCAGAACTTACGGAAGACTTCTATTCCAGGAATAATAATAATTGACAAGGGCAAACGTTACCGCCAAGTGCCCGAAGAAACGTGGAAAAACATAATTTTTAAAATAAATATGTAAAATATTTATTTGCAGGGAGGAAAAACAAGGAATATTTCGAATGATTGGGATACGACATTTATTGCTTGGAATTGACAATTATTTTGGTTATAATTAATTTAGTCGAGCTGCCAGAAAGTTCTTTTTTTGAAGGGTTATCCAGTGAACTTTTTGATTAATCATTTAAAAAACAAAATAATTTGGTTGACAATTTTATTATTCTTTCCTCCCTTTTTTGGAGGGTTATTTGTTACGGAAGATTGGTTATATTATCAGTCTTTTGTTACATTAATATTAGTTGCACTGACAACATGTCAACCCATTGAATGGACAAAAACAACCTTATCATTTATCGATTGGGCATTGTTGGCTTTATTTATATGTTACATTTCATCTGCTTTCGTTGCGGTCAATGTCCAATGGGCTCTAATCGAAGCTCTAAAGTATGGTAGTTTTCTATTAATATATCACATGATAGTCCGGTACTCCTCTTCCTTGAAGGATGTAATTTTACTTTTACAAACCTTTTACTTTGCAGGTG
>JAJZSC010000266.1 GCA_021849995.1 Bacillota bacterium
TCTAATGATCGGGTTTGATTACCTCGAACGCCTAAATAAAACCAAAAATTTCTGGAGGAAAGGTGTAGTCTGGGATGGTCTGGCAATGCTGTTTACGCTTCACTTTGTGATGTTTGGTTTCCTGATCTTCTCCGGTCGACTAACGTAGGTGAAAGTTTCTTCCCTCGATAAGGGGCTCCGTTGTTAAAAACTTGACGCCTGAGCTATGATGTCAAACTTCACGGTATTAACTGAAAGTGAACCAATGGCATGTTTTAAAGGTTCTAGTGTATTAATGTTTCCCAAAATGTTGTAGACAAAGCTAAAAATTTTTTAATTAGGGGATTGTACTCCCAAAAATTGTATGAGATAATAGGAGAAAATATGTTCGGTTCGTGATTGATGTAATAATTTGAGGGAGTCAATGGCACCTAATCCAACCACAATATTTCATATTACAGATATTGCAAATCTACCTTCGATCTTAGAAAACCGCGGGCTGCTTTCTTATAGTCTTATGATTCAAAATAGCATCGGATATATTAACATAGCGCATAATACTATTCAAGAACGTAGAGCTAAAAAAGCAGTTCCTATCCATCCGTACGGCTTTCTGCATGACTATGTCCCATTTTATTTTGCACCTAGGTCTCCGATGTTGTATACAATAAGCCGTGGGAATGTTGAAGGGTATAAAGGAGGACAACGTTCTGTTTTGCACCTGTATACATCGGCCCAAAGGATTTCACAGAGTGGTTTACACTATTGTTTCACTGATGGTCATGCAGTTATAGCCTTGTCAAATTACTTTCGTGATTTACAGTTTTTAGATGAGATTGATTGGAGCGTAATGGACTCACGATATTGGTTTGATACTCTGGAGTCTCCAGATCGAACTCGAACGAGACAAGCAGAATTTTTAGTTAATAATAACCGTCCCTTGGGCACTGATTGAAGGAATTGGAGTTATTGACCACCAATTAAGAGACCAAGTTAGGGCAATACTTAATGATAGAGGCTGTACAACCCCTATTGTGGTTAGGCGTGATTGGTATTATTAAAGGTGGGTAGTGAAATGATTGAGTATGTAAAAGGAAACTTGCTGGAAGCTGATGCCGAGGCTTTGGTGAATACCGTTAACTGTGTAGGAGTTATGGGGAAAGGAATCGCGCTTCAGTTTAAACAAGCATTTCCTCAGAACTTTCAGCAGTATGAAAAAGCGTGTAAGGCGGAACACGTACAACCTGGAAAAATGTTTGTTGTGGAAACCAACTCCTTTATAAATCCAAAATTCATTATTAATTTTCCCACCAAAAGACACTGGAAAGGTAAGTCGAAAATAGAAGATATCGACTCTGGCTTAAATGCATTAGTTGAAGTAGTTAAACGACTCGACATTAAATCCATTGCTATCCCGCCTCTTGGATGTGGTAATGGCGGTTTGGACTGGAAATTAGTGCGCCCTAGAATAGAAGCTGCTTTTAAGGAATTGCATAGTATCCGTGTTTTTGTATACGAACCAGTTGGAAGCCCATCTCCAGAAAAAATTAAGATTGGAACAGAACGCCCACATCTTACCAAAGCTCGAGCACTCTTTATTTCCCTGATGGATCAGTATTCCATTCCGGGGTATCGGCTTACCTTATTAGAGGTTCAAAAATTAGCATATTTTTTGCAGGTAGTCGGAGAGCCTCTTCGATTAAATTTTAGTAAAGGTTTGTATGGTCCTTATGCTGATAATTTAAATCATGTGTTACAGAGGTTAGAAGGGCACTTTATTCGTGGATATGGAGATGGGACACGTGGCAAGGATGTACAAGTTTTCCTTTTGCCGAATGCCGCCCGCGAAGCTAGAGATTTCTTAATTGGGGAAATAGACTCTCTGTATAGACTACAAAAAGTAAGTCAGATAATTGAGGGTTTTGAGACTCCCTATGGAATGGAATTACTATCAACGGTACACTGGGTGGTAAAACAGAATCCTGATGAAGAGAATAACCCTGACTCGGTAGTTAGGTTAGTCCATGATTGGAACGTTCGGAAGAGACAACTATTCAAAAAGGAGCACATCCGGTTAGCTTGGGCACACCTTAAGGAATTAGATACTTTTTCACTTTAGTGTATTTAAAACCAATAGTTTAACTGTCCTAAATAAGAATTAACTTCCTAGGAATTACTAGCTAAAATTAGCTAAACCTTCCTTAAGAGGTTAATTTTTTTTATACAATTTTCAATATATTAAGAGTAAACTTAAAGGGGAAAAGACAATTTTTGTCGAACTAAGACCTGCGCATCTTCAAAGCAATTTTACTACACTATTTCAAAGCAATTTTACTCTGGAATGGACTTACGAGGGAGGGAGCTATGAACCTGGAACAGCAAAACGTAGTAGTGAGAAAACTGCCAAAGTTTAGGGTAAATCTAAACCCTCGGTTGGTTGCAATATTAGCTTCCTTGCTCTTGTTTTCTCTAACGATATTTTTTATTGAACCAATAACCGAGTGGTACCTAGACCGCTTTTATCTGAAACCAGGTGTGATTGAGACTATGGGGCTTAACCCCAAATTTGAGACTTTCCAAGGATCTTTATTACAGCGAAAAGCTCTGAAAGATCCGGCTTTGTTCCCGCTCTATGGTTCTTCTGAAATGTCCATGATCTTTGATTACCATCCAGGCAAAGTTTTTGCCGGCAGGCCTACGGGTTTTCAACCTTATCTGGTTGGCAAGGGTGGAACTCAGACAATCATTCAGGCCCTTAACTTAGCAGCTCTAGGAGATGATTTAAAAGGTAAGAAGGTTGCAGTATTCGTAACTCCGCAGTGGTATAGTCCTTTAGGAATTCAGCAATCAACTTTTGGCGGGAACTTTTCCCCCCTTCATGCCTATGAAATAATGCTCGATTCAAAGCTTAGCGCAAGTGTAAAGCAAAGGATAGCATTTAGGATATTACAGTTTCCCGATGCTGTGAAGGACTACCCGCTCTTAAAGGCTCTCTTGGTTGCCAATGCCAGCTCGAACAGGGAGGCAAAGCTGCAGAGAAAGCTATATTATTTCCCAGCTAAAATCGAGTTGTCCGCTCTTCAAATTAATGATCTGTCGAAAAGCATTTATTACCTTAAAAAGCTGCCAAAAAAGATTAGTCAGGCAACTAATCAGGCTAGTTCCAGCCGGTTGAATAAAGGGATTGATTGGACTGACCTCCGTTCCAAAGCGATTGAAGAAGCGAGTGAGGTCACATCAAAAAATCGATTTGGCATGTTGGACTCCTTTTACTTTGAGCATATAGAACCGAAACTTGAAGAGCGCAAAGGCTCGGATAAAAAAGCCAAGCTTTTTCCCTCCCCTGAATACGAGGATTTACAGATACTACTTGATATTCTGGGCGAAAAAAACGCTAAGCCGATAGTTGTGATTATCCCGATGAACGGGCCTTGGTATGACTATACGGAATTTCCGCGGAGTGAACGCACCCAGTGTTATGAGCTATTAGCCAATATCGTTCGGAGTCATGGATTTGCCTTAGCCGACTTGTCCTCCCATGAGTATGACAAGTACTATTTACGTGACCCCTGGCACTTGGCCTGGGAGGGCTGGGTTGATGTTGATCAGGCATTGGATGAGTTTTATCACAATAACTAAATTTACCCGTTATTTTTTTAGGTGAATTTATGATAAACTATAGCTAACATTGGAGCTGTGAACCATGTCAATGATTAAACCTATACCTGTGGAATCAGAAATCTATCATTCGGACGTGAAACTTGTATTGCCGAATGATAGAGAGAATTTCGATAACGTGGATATAAATGCTGAGGTGAGGCAGCGACTTTTAACCGATTTATATGATAAACTTAGTGTTGCTGAAGCCGAAAGTGCAGCAGCTGATCCTGGGGTCTCGCATGAAGATTTAATGAACGAGATAAGGAAAATGATTGATGAGCGCGGTTTATAAGATTCAGTATCTTTCGTCAGCGAGAAGGGATTTAAAGGGTGTTTTTGAATACATCAACAAAAAGCGATTGGACTACTAATGTAGAGACCAATCGCTTTTCGTTTTACCTTAAGTTCCTGTTCAAGACCGGAAAGAGCTCCTTGCCAATCTCATCAGTGACCCACATCATGGACCAGGCGCCGATTCCTCCAAGGTTGTATTCCTGCATTAGCATGAGCTTTCTCTCCCAACTGAGAGGGTCATCGAAGTAGACCTTATGCACTATTTTATCGGCATCAGTATAACTGTAGTTTGGTATTCCGACGGAGTCCTCAGGAGAGGTTTCACGTTGAATTGTTGCTTTGTATTCAGTAGCAGCATTTGTGGCACTCATGAGTCCTACGCTTTTTTTGGTATAACTCGTAGCGTCCTTCTGAGCCCAGTCTCTTCCGTAATAAGGTACACCCATTAAGACCTTGGACATATCTACTCCCTGAGACTTGGTGTACTCAAGCACCTTCTTTGCCCAACTAATTGGTGCGATAGGACCGGGTACTGACATGCTGTAGTCATAGGTCATAATGTTTAGATAATCTACATGCTGCGAGAGCTCTTTATAGTTAAACTCAGGATACCAGTCAGTAGAGGAGGTTCTGGACATGACCGCTTGGATTACGATCTTATTCTTAGGATGAAGTGCCGCGTAAAGTTCCTTCATAAACTCGGTTAGATACGGCCCGGTCTCATCGCTCATATACTCAAGGTCAATTACAACTCCGTCAGCACCGGTGGCTGCAAGCATCCGGACCAAGTTATTAACCAGACTTGTTCTGGCCGTTGGCTCCTTCATGATGGAATCTACTGCTGCCTTGCCTTCACTATCCCAGGATGAGCCGATAACCGGCAGTACCTTTAACCCGCGCCCGTGAGCGGCATTTACTATCTGGGTATAGTTATTGCTGGCTGTATCCCAGGGTCCGGTAAATGTTCCATCAGCAACCGTTTTACCGCTGGGAATGTTGTTTATGGCGTACCAGTTCGGGGCTACAAAGTCTACATAGTCAGTAGCTTTCCCAGGAGCCATGTTTATCTGGCTTAGATAGGTTGTATAGGCTGAGGAACCATAGGCCTGAAGATATTGTAGGGATATCCTCGGTTTAATCGAGCCTGTTCGGATGATGTTTTCAAGTTTGTAGCTAATTACTCCCCACCCCCCTAATAAAGTAAAGGATGAGCCGCCAGTGCGCCGTGCGGATAGATAATTCGTAGTCTGGGAGTTTAGATCAGTGCTGGGGACGAGTAAGATCGGATTATTTCTTTTCGCCGCCAGTACTGCACCGGCCAAAGCATCAGGAAAATCATTTCCGGTAGCTACATAGACAGAAGAAGTATCTAAGTTTAGTTTACTCAAAACATCGACATTGGTTAAATACCTGTCAGCTCCAGCATAGCGGGTTACACTTAACCCTTTGCTTTCCAGTTGAGCTTTAACCGAAGGTTT
>JAJZSC010000267.1 GCA_021849995.1 Bacillota bacterium
TGTAGTGGATGGCCGGGAAATTATTGGTTCACCCATGGAGGCTTATGCGGCCAGGAGAGAGCTTGCCTGGATGCGCGAAGGTATCCGAAAAGCTGGCCGCCCTGGTTTGGCTATAGTTTATTATCCAATTAACACAAGGGTTGCTTCACTTCTAGCAGGAATGGATCCAGACTATGGACTACGGCGAACAGATGGAATCCTTCTCTCCTTACTCCCAGACCTTAAAATGGAGCACGATATGCTTTCAGCTGCCATTACCTACGAAGATTACGGTTGCTTCAAACTCAGTGGAAGCTTCGCTCTTTCTGGCGGTTTCTGCGGCGGAGTAGAGGGGGCAATTATAGAAGGAATTGCCAAACCCATCGCTTGCACAATAGCCTATCATGATTACATCCATTACACAGGTGTAGAACATGTAAATGCACTGAGCGCACAGAAAATACTCCTTCAACCTTTCAACTGGGCACGTTCGGTAGTCAACCAAGTCCTAAATACTAAAACCAATGTCATTTGCATGGCCTGGGTGATTCCTACCAGCGGCTCTGGTACGGAAAACAACTTACTTGAGAGTGCAATTCGTTGTATAGAAGCTCCGATCAACGGTGCCAACCTCTACGCTCCTCGACACAGCCGTTCTCGCTTAAACGGAGGTCAAACTCCGCTCGAAGCCGAATGGATGCTTGAAGTATCAGACGCAACTATTAAGGCTGGGTTCGATCGCGTTGAAGCTGGCGAAGTAATACGGAAAATAGCCAACAAACTTGATGGACGTAATCCGGAACAAGGCCTGCTAATTCAAGAATGTTATGACTTAGTCAGTCATAAACCAAGTGAGGAGTATCGGGCAATATATGAAGGAGTAAAGGAAGAGTTAGTGAAATTTGGTCTGCCTCTATAACATCTAGAGTTCCTTTTTAAGAATTCACAGCCTAATTTTGATTAAAATTTTTGGGTACTAAAAAGGAAAAAACTTAATATTTTGTTTATATATAGCAACATTCTCAATATAGGATTTAAGGGGTAAGTTGTGTCGGTTTACCACGGGTCGGTCTCTTATTTAGAGTCTGATTGAAGGAACCGATGAGCAAAAGACCCAACTTTCTTAGTTTCACTTTGTTTCAACTAAGGAGTTGGGTCTTTTTCTTTCTTGAAAGGAGGGGATTGAAAAACATGAGAAGGATTTACTAATAAGCCTAGTTATCTGAAAATTTAAAATCTTTAAAAGGAGGCTAAAAGGATGGAAGGAACAAAGGAACAAGTAGGTGCCCCTATTCCCAACACATTTTGGGGTTATGTCAAATCTTTCGGTCCTGGCATAGTGGTTGTTCTAACCTGGTTAGGCGCAGGCGACCTAGTTGACAACGCTTTAGCTGGTGCTCATTATGGCTATGCTTTGATGTGGGGCCTCGCGTTAGCTTTAATTGTGCGTTATGTATTGGTTAGTATAATTGCTAATTACCAGCTAATGAATGTACAGGGTCATACTGTTTTTGAAGGGTATGGAAAAATATCTCCTATTTATCCCATAATTTTAGCTCTTGGCGGGGTTGCTCTTGGGCATTTTTATGAATCCTATACAATTAAAGGTGCAGGGGAAGCGTTGTATCATCTATCTGGTGTAGGTAATGTAATGATTTGGAGTATTATAGTAGTAGTTGCTTGTATGTTGATAACAGGCAAAGCTGTATATAGGTATCTAGAAACCGCAGAAAAGATTATTTTGGGGCTCTTGGCAGTTAGCCTTATTGGTGGTGCCATAGCCGTTAAGCCTGATGTTGGAGCAATGGTAGCAGGGACTTTTGCCTTTGATATTCCAGATAAGGTTGGCTCTTTCGGAGCAATTACAGTGGTTATCTCCCTAATTGGTGCTGTCGGCGGATCTTTAGCAAATCTCCTCTATCCGACCTTCATGAAGGAGAAAGGTTATATTCGGCCAGAACACCGCAAGGTCCAGCGCTACGACATGCTGTTTGGTATTTTCGTAATTATTGTCTTGGATTTAGAAGTATGGGTAATGGGTGCTGAGGTGCTACATCCAAAAGGTATAACAATTAATAGTTTTAATGATTTAGCGCAGCTCCTTGGTCAAACTTTAGGTAGATTTGGTGAAATTCTCATTTATTTAGGTGTATTAGGGGCATGCTTTAGTTCGGTTATCGGTTATGCTCATGGTTTTCCCAAAATGGCAATGGAATGTTTCTATGTTTCCAATCCAGCTAGAAAAGAAAAATATGGAAATGACACTGGCAAGGATCCGTTATTTCGAGTATTTTATCTGATAGTAGCCATTTTGCCACTAATTTGGGCCATACCTGGAATGCCTGGTTTTATTTGGCTGACTGTATTTGTAAACGCTGCTCAGATAGTCCTATTGCCTCTCGTATCCATCGGGCTTATCATTCTTATCAATCGTAAGGATTTGATGGGTAAACTGGCGGGTAACAAGGCCCACAATGTTATGTTGGTCCTGTTGACCCTCCTGGCAATTTGGGGTGCTTACCAGACTTTTATGGGCTTAATCAAGTAATTGCCGGAGTTGTTCACTTATTGACTCTGCAATAAAGGTTCACTATGATGCAATTGCATTTTGCCTTCCTTCACTGTAGCTATACTAAAAAAAGCTTTGAAAATAAGTTGAGCCAGCAATTTCGTAATTTATAGCTGATTGCTGGCTTTTCTTTTTCCTTAATTAAAAGTACATTAAAGGGGTAACCAGTCTCCTACTCAATTTTAATATTCGGCGAGGCTCTAATCTTAGAAAATCACAAACTCACAAGGAGTTATACTGTATGGTTATAATATTAAAATTAGGTTTTACTCTATTATTAATACTAACTTTGCTCTTTCGGCGGGTAAATCTTGGTCATACAATGCTTATCGGGGCTACTTCTATTTATCTGCTTAATAACCCATCAAATACTATGTTGATCACAGCAGTACGAAATACGATCTGGAGTTCAGATACCTGGGTAATCATCCTTGCAATGTTTTTTGTCATGTGTCTTGAGTATCAATTCCGAACTAACGGGATCTTGACTAAGTTTATGGATTCTCTTAACTCAACCCTAAAGAGCGATCGCATCCTACTGCCGTTAATGCCTGCATTATTAGGTCTGTTGCCATCCATTGGGGGAGCAGTATTTTCTGCCCCGTTAGTCGAGAGCACTAGTTCGAGGTTTAAGCTTTCTGGTGAACACAAAACCGCGATTAACTACTGGTTCCGGCATGTATGGGAGTTTATCAACCCCATTGGGCCTTCCCTTTTATTTGCTAGCAGCATAGCGGGAATCCAACTAAGCGTGCTAATTAGTAACCAACTATGGATAACCCTCCTGGCTTTAATAATCGGCTGGTTTGTTTTAGTTTCAGGAAACAGATTCAAAAAAACTCAATTGAATACATTATCAACTGCATTATCAGGAGTTGAACAACCCATAAAGGACGACTCAGATACTCTAAAAAATATTCTACTAGCTATAGGACCTATTCTAACTAACATTATTCTGATAACTGTTTTTGACATCAATGCTGCGGTCTCAATAACAATGGTTGTTTTTTTGATGGGGATAGTTTTAAAACAGGATTTTAAAGATATTGTTAAGATGTTAGTTAATGCGCTTAATTTTAAATTACATTGGAGTATTTTCAGCATCCTTTTTTTTCAACAAATGCTTTTAGCAACCGGAATCACGGCTGAGATAGTAACATTATTTAAGCTCTCCGGCTTAACTGTACCTGTTATCGTTAGTCTTACAGCTTTTCTAATTGGTTTATTGACTGGAGTAGCTCAAGGAATGATAGCGATCGTATTTCCTATTGTAGCAGCTATGGCACCGGGAGAACTCTCGATAATTACACTTAGTTTAGTAGCCGGAACTGCCGGGCAAATGCTATCACCAGCTCATTTATGTCTAGTTGTAACTGCTGATTATTTTAAAGCTAATCTAGTCAGATCACTTGTCCGAATACTTATAATGGAAACTTTAATGTTTGCTTGTGTATATCTTGTTTTTAGTATTTTTCGTTTTGTGTGAGATTGCATATCGACTGGCTATGTTAAAGTTCATTTAAGATAAGTATCAGGGAAGGGAAATCATGCGTCCTTACGCATGAATAAATTATTGCTAGTATCTAATATGTTTATTGGCTTCTTTTGTGTCCTGCACTTTAATAGTTTTATTGGCTTCTTTGGTAACATGAACTATAATAAGTTATGTCTTTTATGAGCTGATTAACTCGTATTACTGAATTAGGCCAGGTATTCAGGTCAAATATTTTAGACCAGATATTTAGACCAGATAAAATAAAAGACAAATATTAGGTTTAAAAGAATGGAGAAAACGATGAGGAAGAGAGACTTTACATTATTTTTACTAGCCAGTGCTTTATTAGGAATTAGTCAAAGTATAGATAACTCGATTTTTAACAACTTTTTAAGTGACACTTTTAACTTAACGGTTTCTCAGAGAACTTTTCTTGAAATCCCCAGGGAATTCCCTGGGTTTGCAGTTGTATTTGTTTCCACTCTATTTTTATTTCTAGGTGATGTTAGAATAGCAGCTCTCGCCAATGGAATGGCTGCTGTTGGAATGTTGGGAATGGGGTTTTTCTCATCCGAGGTAAACACTATGATTATTTGGCTCCTTATTTATAGCATGGGGATGCACTTATTCCTACCCATGTCAAACAGTATAGTGATGAGCCTATCAGATGAAGCAAACATGGGGAAAAGATTAGGTCAAGTAAATGCAGCCAATACAGCTGTATTTCTAGTTGCAAACTTAACCTTTGCATTTATCTTTAAAAACGCAAGTGTGAACTATAAAGCAGTCTATGCTATAGGAGCACTAGCATTTTTGGGAGCTACGTTATTGGTTCTGTGGATGACACCTCATCCTCCGAAAGATAAAGCCAAAGGCTTCAAGCTTGTTTTTAAAAAAGAATATACTCTGTTTTACTGGCTAAATGTATTATTTGGTGCCAGAAAGCAAATTTTTATAACTTTCGCTCCCTGGGTATTAATTAAAATATTTCAGCAAGGTGTCAGTACATTTGCGCTACTCGGTTTTATCATTGCTGGCTTAGGTATCTTTTTTAAACCTTTTGTGGGTACCTTAATTGATAAGTTAGGTGAACGATTTGTCTTAGCCGGAGAGGCCGTTAGCCTTGTCTTTGTTTGCATTGGCTATGCCTATTCAAAATCATTTTTTGAAGGTATAGGTAAAGGCGAACTGGCAATTTACTTTGTTTTTGCCTGCTTTGTGCTTGACCAAATGTTGATGGCTGCTGGAATGGCCAGAGCAACCTACTTGAAAAAGATAGCACTCACTCCAGAGGATGTTTCTCCAACCTTAGCAATGGGTACTACAGTAGATCACGCACTCTCTATGCTTGTACCCTGGGTTGGC
>JAJZSC010000268.1 GCA_021849995.1 Bacillota bacterium
TTCCATAAGCTGACGAAGATTTCACCGTCATTCGTTTTGATGGAACGCTGCTCGAACCCCTCGCCCCAGCCGTCAGATAGCTGACCAGCGGCAAATTCAAGCAGTTTTGCTTTTTCCGCTTCGGTTAGCACACCATAAACCTCTGCCACCATCACGCCCCACAGCTTGCCCTTCCATTCTTCAACTGTCGGGTGGAGGCTGTAGATTTTTTCAGACAACTCCTGGTCATCGTAGAAATATACCATCAGGCCACGGTCACCTTCGCTGGGCAGCTTTTCTTTTTCAATGGCGGCAAGGATTTCATCCATGTAATACACCGCCTCCGTTGGAGACAGTTCTTCAGGCAGATCGTCCGCGCCGCACCCGCCGTATTAATGAGAATAGTATGCTGTAATCGACAGGGGACTGAAAAACTTGAGGGTTTGCTTGATGTTTGACATTTGATTTCCTCCAATCGTTTGTGATTTTTCACCTAAAAAAGGGTATAAAAAAAGCGGCAGCATCTTATTTCTAAAATGCCACCGCTAATTTGCTAATGGGGGATTCCTTATTCGGTTTTAGCTGTATAGTAGACGAAACAACCGGGTTTTTATAAGCGATTTATCATCGTTTTTACCCCTCAAAAACTGCCCTTCAAAATCGCCGGAAAGCCTTATTTCATGCGGCTTTCGGCACGTTTTATCAGAACTATGCACTCGACGTGCGTTGAGGATACAAAAATGATGTCGTGAGGACTCACTGGTTCCTTGGCGGTCATACTTTTGATTTTCACTTTCCCATTTTTCTTTACTTCACAGAAAAGCATCCATGTTTAAACTGAATGCTTTTAAACTTCTTATATTAAATTACGGTATTCTTTTCTTCCATCCACAATAGCATATATAATAACCGTCTTATCTGCCTCGTTTATCTTATAAAACACAAGATGCCTTTCAACAATCACTACTCTATACCCTTGCTTTTTTAAAATTGAATATCTCGGTATTAGAGCAGAAACTTGATCATCGACTGCTGTGCTTATGACCACTTGAAGTCCTATGATATAGACTCTGATGGGTTTAATATCCGCAATCTTTTTCTTGACAGCATCGCTGATTCTGTCCAAAATTCATCATTATGGATAGTATTACGGTCAGTACAAGCGTAGTATTGAAAATTTGTTTCCGCTTTTTCACTTGTTTTCCTCCCTCTGTTTAAAAATTAATACAGTTCTCTTTAGTCTTTTGATTTTTACCTGTCTTTTGCAATATACCGTTTACATATGACTAGCTTTCTCTACCACCCTTTATATCTGCTTTTTCTTCACCGGCTTCAGCTGGTAATCCCACACGCCTATCTCATGGGCCCTTACGGCCGCCTTATCATTGGCGCTCATCAGCACCACCTTTGAAGTGCTATTGATCGACTTGATTTTCCTGTAGAAGATCGTCCAACTGATCTGGTCATGGTCCGCATCCAGAAGCACCAGATCCGTTGGGTGCTGTTCAAAATACCGTGTCATCCAGTCTGAATACCGGATAAATAAAGCCTTCGTCCTGAGTGTTGCCCTGAAAACCCCAACCGGAACGGAGGGTTTTATAGTGTACACCTGTCTCTGTAAGAATAGGAAGATATAAGACTGCTTTTTCGATTGTCGGATTGTTGATCGTAAGGTGAGTCGGTTCGTATCCTACCAGCCGATTTTCAAGCTTTATTCTGATCCACCAGGTAGAACGGCTCTGGCCGATGGCAAGTATAGAGCCAATGTGCGACGAAAAACTTCCAGCCAAGGCTTGGGACTGCATATCTTCCAGGCTTATCTCCCGGACAGATCCTCCATAAATTCAAGCGAAGCAATAGAAGCTGGAACTTTAGGATTTTTTTCATAAACAGGACTTAGTACAATGATCTTAAAGAGCAGGACAAAGAAAAGCAGGGCGAGCAGAACAATATTTAGCCAGGTATAAATCTTTTTAAATATAATAGGCAACTGACAATACCTCTTTTTCTCGACCAAAATTATTATCCATCCTGCCAAATTATGTGTGGATTTTAAATCGGATTTGTGCCAATATATTCCCAAGTTTTCTGATACTCCTGTTCATTACGAATAATATGATCATGGTAGGATTTTTGCCAAACCTTTTTATCAAACTGTGGGCATTCACCATTTTTAACACCGTCAATATACAGTTTTGTGGTCAAATCCAAGTAATGATTTAACCATTAGCGTGAAAAAAATTGAATCCGATAACCTTATAACCAAAGTATATTACTCCGTAGAAGGACTGTACCCTGATGGTTATGCCGCTAAGATGGTTTTGATTGATGATAAAGGAAAGGTCATAATTCCTAGTGGTTCCGAAATACTCATTGATCCAGATACCAACGAATTTATGACTCAGTTTGATAGCTTAGATCCAAATAGGGAATGTAAGGTGGCAACTCTTCAACTTAACGACTTAATAATTTTAAATGAAAACAAGATTTCTGTTCCTAAAAAAAATTAACAAAGGTTAGACTACATTAAGTGGAGGAGGAGTCTACATCGCAGGACTAGATTTTTTAGAAGCCATTACGCTGGAATATCCCAAGGCAACTTTTTTGCGGGTAAATAACTCCTGTGCCGCTGTACCAAAAGAAATCGAGGATAAGTCCATATCCTTTCAAGAGGATATTTTAAAGGTTTTAACTCTATTTCTCTATTTGCGTGACGTCCCGATATTATTTTTGTCTTTTTATGTTTCTATAAATTCACGGCCGTATCTTCGACAAAGGCACGCAATTTTCGACATACCTCGAGGAGACAAATATAAGTAATTGTCAAATAGTCTACACATAGAACCAACCGTCTAGATCTGAGATAATATCCCCAACACTATTAAGGAGGTATTATCGATGGATCTAGTAGATCAATCAGTGTTCAGGCGTCAGCAAGTAAGCAATTTCCGTTCATCCGGTATGACCGCTGTTGCATGGTGCTCAGTAAACAATATGAAAGTCTCTACCCTACGGTATTGGCTCAATAAGTTTAAACACGAATCTCAAGTTGATGATCCTGGAGAAGAAATCTTCATCGAATTTAAGCATCAGGAATCTGCTACAAAAGAAACTCCCCTCGTTGTTAGGATTGGAGCGGTTTCCATCGAGTTATATCCAGGCTTCAAAGCAGAAACTCTACGTGAAGCTATTGCCGCTATTCGTTCCTTATGAGCATCAATGCCGCTGGCCTTAAGATATTTCTTTCTTGCAAACCCTGTGACATGAGAAAAAGTATAGAAAGTCTTGCTATAGTAGTAAAATCTCAGCTAGAGATGGACCCATTTGACAATAGTCTTTATGTATTTTGTAACCGAGCTTGTGATAAATGCAAAATCCTTCATTGGTCTAACAATGGCTGGTGGTTATACTACCGGAAGCTAAGCCGTGGCGTCTTTCGCTGGAAGTTCTACGACAACAAGCAAGTCCTCGAAGTTTCCGAGCGTCAATTCCGATGGCTACTCGATGGGCTTTCCATGGACCAACCCACAGCACACAAATCGGTTAAGCAGCGCATTATTCTTTAAAACGCCTAAGATCTACATTTTATTACCGGAAGTACACTTTTCCGGTAATTTTCTTCTGTTTTCAAGGCTACTGCTCTATTAATCTGTTAAGGTTTCTGATAAAATTAATCTATGAAATACAAAATAGAGTTACCTCAAGAACCAAAACTGAATTATAGAGAGATGCCTCAGGACGAGCTAGCGGCTCACTGTGAGAGACAGGATCAGGCTATCGCTGAATTAACTTTAAACTTTAACCGTCTCACAGAAATGATCCGTCTCCATACTCAGCGTACTTATGGGACCAGTGGAGATACTGTACCCTACCCTGAGGGCACTGATCAGCTCAGTTTTTTCAACGAAGTCGAAGCAACTGCCCAAAAAGGAGCATCTGAGCCTTCTTTTGAAGAAGCGACGAAAAAAACTCCTCGTAAGCCTAAACAAAAGGGAAAGCGTGAACAAGACTTCAGAGATTTGGAAGTTACCATTATTGAGCATGAGTTACCCGATGAGCAGCAAATCTGCCCGGTCTGTAACAATCCACTTCATGACATGAAGGTAGAGGTTACAAGGACACTGAAACTCATACCTGCTCATTTCGAAGTGGAGGAACACCACAATCATGTCTATACTTGTCGTGAGTGTGAAAAGAATCAAGGCGAAGGAGATCAAATTCCTTTTGTCCGTGCGGATATGCCCAATTTGCCGATTCCAGGAAGCTATGCTACTCCGGAACTTATCGCTGGCATCATCAACAGCAAATACGTCAACGCAATGCCACTAGCCCGAATCGAGCGCGAGTTTTACCGGATGGACAGTGTCCAAATCTCCAGACAAAACATGAGCAACTGGGTTCTCCGCTGTTCAGAAGACTACTTTTCACGAATCTATGCTCAGATGCGTTGCACCCTTTTGAGCAAGGACATCTTGCATGCCGACGAGACATGGACGAAAGTAGTACAGCAGGATGGTCGGGATTCTAAGAAGAAATGCTACATGTGGGTTTACTGCACAGGAGAGCATGATGAGCCGATTATCTACTATGAATTCCATGAAAACCGGTCTGCCGAATCGGCCAAGGAATTTCTTAAGGGATATAACGGATTCCTCAATAGTGATGGGTACCAAGTATACCATGGTTTAGACTCAGGAATTACGGTGGTAGGATGCCTCGCTCACATCAAGCGGAAATTCTCCGATGCCATTAAGGCATTAAGTCCAGAGGAGCAGAAGAATACCATCTGCTTCAAAGGTCAGGAGTATTGCGACTACCTATTCCACATAGAAAACAAATACAAAGATGCTAACCCCGAAGAGCGTCATAAAAAGCGTCTCGCCTTATTAAAACCGGTGATGGATGCCTTTTTAGCATGGCTCAAAGAAACAAAACCATTAATAGTTCCTAAGTCTTATGCTTATGAAGCCGTGAACTATGCCCTGAATCAGTGGCCCTACTTTGAGAACGTTCTTTTGGACGGGCGTCTGGAGCTAACCAACAATCGAGTCGAGCGAAGTCTGCGCCCCTTTACGATAGGACGCAAAAATTGGGTGACGATGAAAACGGATCGAGGTGCGCACGATAGTGCTATGGTCTACAGCATCGTCCAGACTGCTCTGGCAAATGACTTAAAGGTTTATGAATATCTGGTATATCTATTGAAACAGATGCCGAATACGGATTTCAACGAGCACCCAGAGCTGATAGAAAGGTTTGTCCCTTGGTCAAAAGAACTTCCGGCAAACTGTTACAAAACTAAAAAGTAGTGACTATATGCCTAACCCTAGCGGTTGGGCTTTTCTTATACACGGGTGCCTACTATTTGACAATTACGAAAAAATAATTTACAATATCATAA
>JAJZSC010000269.1 GCA_021849995.1 Bacillota bacterium
CCTACCTTTGCTTCCCGCTCATCCCTATTGAATCTTTTTCCGAGGCTTTCAGCCCAAAGCTGGGCATACCAATCAGACATCGTTTTTAAGGCATCAGAATACGGCATAAAAACAGATATATTCTTCTTTTCTCGCCAGCTTAAATAACTTAAACCTGCCCTCAATTGCGCAGGATTTTGCATTATCTCTTTCTTATCCCTAACCCATGTATCCATCTCAATCGCACCTTGTAACAGAGCAGTAATGTCTATACCACAAACTGCCGCTGGCAATAAGCCTACTGCAGTTAATTCAGAAAACCTTCCACCAATCCCCTGAGGTATTTCAAAACGTGTATACCCCTCTTCAAGTGCTATAGGGAGCAAATTTCCTTTTTCCTTATCTGTCGTGACAATGATATGTCTATTATAATCCCTTCCACAAACCTGTTTTAGCATGTCTCTAACAATTAGGAATTGGGCCATGGTTTCAGAAGTACTTCCGGATTTTGTAATCACATTGAAACAAGTTTTCTTAAGGTCAATCACTCTAAGGAAGTCATGAAAACGTACTGGATCAATGTTGTCGATAACATAGAACCTAGGCCTGCCCCTATGCTCTTGGGGAAGTTCGTTATAGTAATATGGCCTAAGCGCTTGATGAACTGCAATAGGACCAAGGGCAGATCCCCCTATTCCCAGGACAACAAAGTTCTCAAAACTGTTTGCAATCTCATTAGATATCTCTACTAGCTTGTCAACTTCATGCAACATTTCATAAAGCTTTTTAGAGAAATCCAGGTCGCCTGTTTCACGCATTTTCAGTAGAGAGGAATAAGCCTGATCGAGCATAGGTTGTAATTCACCTAGCTGGTCGATTGTCCAACCTGATGGATTAAGCTCGCTCTGCATCATCCCCGTATAGTCTATCTGTAATCTTGAAGTAGCATTCAGCATCTTAATTATTGTCACCTCGAGTTAAATGGCTAATTGATTTGCCAATTCAAATAGACTCATATCAAACGGAGGCTTTGGACCATAAGCAATTTCTAACGGTCTGGCCACTACACCTTGATTCACAAATGCAGTCATCATATCCGATTGTCCCTCAAGAAGAATCTCTACTGCCTTTCCTCCCATTGATGAAGCAAGTACCGCATCAATCGCACTAGGATTTCCTCCCCGCTGAATATGGCCTAGTATGGTTACCCTTGTTTCAAATCCTGATCTTTTTCTTATTTCTTCCCCAATTTTGTAACCATCTCCCGCACCTTCAGCGACTAAAATGATGCTATGGTTTTTACCTCGTTGATGCCCCCGTCTTAACTTAAGAATTATTTCTTCCAAATCGTATGGAATTTCTGGAACTAAGATTGATTCAGCCCCGCAAGCCAGCCCAGCTCTTAAAGCGATACTACCGCATTCCCTACCCATAACTTCTATAACAAAGGTACGTTCGTGCGAAGTGGCTGTATCTCGTATTTTACTCACCGCTTCCACGACAGTATTAACCGCAGTGTCAAAACCAATTGTTAATTCAGTTCCAGTTATATCATTATCTATAGTGCCAGGTATTCCCACTATTCTGATACCTTGCTTAGATAAAGTCTGGGCGCCGCGAAAAGACCCATCACCCCCTATCACCACTAAGCCATCTATCCCTCTAGACCGCAATTGCTGTGCTGCCTTTAATTGACCTTGTTCTGTTCTCATTTCCTCAGAACGCGCAGTCATTAAAACAGTACCACCCCTATGAATTATGTCTGCCACTGATCCCAAGGTCATTTCTCGAAACTCACCATGAATTAGCCCATCGTATCCTCTTTGAATTCCTTCAACCTTTAAACCATGATATATCCCTTTTCGAACTACAGCCCTAATTGCAGCATTCATCCCGGGAGCATCACCGCCACTAGTTAAGACAGCTATTTTTCTTAAAGTCAAAATCTCACCCCTTTATTAGTGTTCTCAATCGTATAAATTATTATTTAACAAAGGCTCTACTTGCACTATTGAAGTTTAATGCAGAGTGTCAAGAAACTTGGCAGTAGAGTCTTATTGATTTCAAATTTCCGGTGTGCTTATTTAACAAATCTCTCCTTAATTATTTGATATTGCTCTCTAAATTCCTTGCAATCTATAACATTTCTTTCACCCTGTTTAAAAGCCTGAATTATAGACCCGTGCTCCCTATTTATATACCTTCCAATTTCTGAATAAGTAAGGAGTGAAAGAGTACGAAGAGCATAGACTGCTAATTGTCTGGCTTCTAGAATCTTTTTAGTTCGTTTATTCCCTTTAATATATTCAGCTGAAACTCCGGTCAAAGACGTTACAGCAGAAAGAATGTTTTCTGAAGTAGGGGTAAGAGAATTTCTAAGATTTTCTTTATCCCAAAAGTGTTTAAAGCATTCTAGGGTAAGGGCATTCCCGGAGTCCTCTGCAAAGGCTAAAAAGTGGCTAATCAGCCTTACAACCGCTCTTAAATTAGGGGCATAACCAGCAAGTGCGATCTGAGCTTCCCTTTCCATGATAATATGCTTTTCAATAAGGTAAATCTCTATAAAACGTAGAGTTTCAGCTTGGTTAAGGGCCTTAACAGGTAAAACTAAACCGCTTAAAAGCAATGAGGAAAATTTGGTGCCCAGAAACTCAAGTTTGGCTAAATCACCCTTAAGAACTACGATTATCTGACCATCTTTCTGTAAGACATCCTTTACAGTATTCAGCAGCTCCTCAAGAGTTTTTTCCTTTCCTGTGAGGTTCTCAATATGGTCGATAATTAAGGTATCGGCATTCCTGTACTTCTTTCGAAATAAATTCAGAGAGTTGTTTTGTAAAGAGTAAATATACTGCTTAGAAAAAGCCAGTGCATCTATATAAATAAACCCTTCTAAAGTCCTCTCCTGAAAGAAGAAATGCTTTATAAGGGTAGTTTTTCCCACACCTTCGGGACCGTAAACCAAAACAGTGTTTGGTTTACGGCTATGTTTATAATTTCCGAGGAGATCGAAGGCTAACTGATTA
Organism: Bacillota bacterium; assembly: GCA_021849995.1. Lineage (GTDB taxonomy): Bacteria > Bacillota > Desulfitobacteriia > Desulfitobacteriales > Desulfitobacteriaceae > JAJZSC01. Next base: position 3,006 of record JAJZSC010000269.1, read on the forward strand.
AACCTATCAACAAACAATCTCATTTTCCTCCCAGGATAACAACTCAGATACAACGGTCTATACAAGAATGCTCTGATTTAACTGCAATAAGAACCTATAGCATACACTTGCAACTGGAGTCAGCTTCTTATCCCTTCTAGTTAACATATAAAATGCCCTCTCTATTGTCAGACCTTCTACATCATAAGCACATAATCCTTCTGCTGCGTAAGTCTGAATCGAACTACTTGATAAGAACGAATAGCCAAGGCCTGACCGGACAGCGTTTTTAACCGCCTCACTGCTGCCAGCCTCTAATCCGATCGGGAACCTATCGAGACTGTGTCCTCGCTGCCTTAATGCCTCTTCAAGCGCCCTTCTATGTCCTGATCCATGCTCACGAACTATCATGGGATATGAATATAAGTCGTCTAATGTTATTCCACCCTTGGAATTTAACGGATGCTGTTCTGACACTACCAATTTGATCCGATCTTCCAACCAGGTTTCCGATTTAATTCTATCATTATCAAACGAGGCCCCGACTACAGCAAAATCCACTTCCTGAGCTAATAACTTTTCTGTTATTTGCAAACTGTCTGCAATGGAAATTTTAAGCCGAACTTTCGGATACTCCCGTTGAAATGAAGCAAGATAAAATGGCAAAAGATATTCCCCTGGGATATGGGAGGCACCAATATGTATTTTACCCGCCATCTCCTCGGATAGTGCCCGTATGTTTTCTATTAATTCGTTCCACTCTGCTAACAGCCGATTAGCATATTGAAAAGTTATTTCTCCCTGAGGGGTAAGTACAAGCCCTTTACCCTTGCGGACAAATAACTTTATCCCTAACTTCTCTTCCAAGGCCCTCATTTGGTTGGAAACTGCCGGCTGAGTGATTCCCAGTCTTCGAGCAACAGAAGAGATGCTTTGTTCTTCTGCAACCTGAACAAATAGTCTCATTAAATCAAGCATCCGTTACCTCCGAAAATCAAGCATCCGCTGCCTCTGGCTACAGAACAACACTTACCTTTTTCATTTTTTGATCCTCTAAAGGTTTATCTCTCATATCCTTCTTTACATTAACAATACGATCCACCTCATCCATACCTTCTATTACCCTTCCGAAGGAAGCATATTGGCCATCCAAATGAGGAGACTTTGCCACCATAATAAAGAATTGAGAACTAGCTGAATTTGGATTAGCCGTACGAGCCATTGAAATGACTCCCCTATCATGGATCAAATCATTTTTAAAGCCATTGCTCGTAAATTCTCCTCGAATGTTCTTTTTGCTCCCTCCCATACCATTTCCAAGAGGGTCGCCTCCTTGAATCATAAAATGAGGAATAACTCTGTGAAAAATCAGACCATCATAAAAACCTTCTTGAACCAAAGATACAAAGTTCTCTACTGTTTCGGGTGCAACAGCTGGATAGAGCTCAATCTTGATGGTATTGCCGCTCTCCATTTCAATAGTTACAATTGGCTTTTTGTCATTACTTTCTTGCGTATTCATTACTAGTTCCTCCTTAAGAATTTAAGTAAATTCTGATGCTCTTCAGAGTATTCTTCGCTAACAGCCCCAGAATTAACCGTAGATTAGAAAATTCAATAAAAATCTAGTACCTACTTAGATCTCTAAATCTCCTCCAGCAACCTGAATTTAGAAATGGATGGGAAAGATATAGATTGGCAAAAAGCCAGTCACACCACCCTCATCAACTGATCTGTTCCAAATGTGGCAGAGCAGAGGAATTCGGTAATTGTCCATTAGGAAATCTGATCGGAGATCTTGAGAATTCCAGCGGCTACAAAATTCAAGATCACTGGCTTAGGTTAATAGGACTGTGCCCTGAATGTAAGCATTAGAAGAATTAAACTAACGTCATCTCCGTCTGCGGCGCTTCCAGAAAATGTAGCCAAGTGCAAGCAGAATTCCTCCACCAACTAAAAAATCAAGCCTATGAAATAGGGGCTTTAAGGAGTTCCAGTTCTCGCCAAGTTTTTGACCAACAACGATTAGCAGCAAACACCAGGGAAAAGCGCCAATTACTGTATAAACGGCCATTTTAACGGGATTCATTCTAGCGATTCCTGCGGGTAAAGAAATAAAAGTACGCACAATTGGTAACAACCTGCCTACGAAAACAGTTATTTCCCCGTTACGCTCAAACAACCGTTCTGTCCATGCGAGTTCTTTTTCTTTAATAAAGAAATAACGCCCATAACGTTTTATGAAAGGTCTACCGCCCCAGACACCTGCATAATAGGCTACCATCCCTCCGAAAAGGTTCCCTAAAGTAGCGGCAATTGTTGCCGGCCACAAATCAAAATGCCCTTTGTAAACCATATACCCTGTAAACGG
>JAJZSC010000270.1 GCA_021849995.1 Bacillota bacterium
CGCTAAGTCTGTTGAAGCAATAGTTTTGACTACTATAGCATTATCAGGTAAAATTCCTTGGTCTTGCTTTTGAGATAATAGATAGTAGGTTAGAAATACACCTATTTGATTACCTGTGAGTTGGTGGTAGCTTCCATCTTTAGTCTTAACAACTACTCCCATACGATCAGCATCTGGGTCAGTGGCTATAAGGAGATCGGCCTGATATGATTCACCATACCTTTTAGCCAGGTCAAAAGTGGAAGGTATCTCGGGATTTGGATATGGAACAGTTGGAAACTCAGGGTCGGGTTGTTCTTGTTCAGCTACAACATATAACGATGTAAATCCCAGCTCAGTTAACACTTTTCTAACAAGCCGGTTGCCAGCTCCATGGAGTGGACTGTAAACAATATTCAGTTTGTAGCCTTCGTTCGAGTTCAAATCAGAATGTAAAGCAAGTTCTTTAATTTGAAAGATGTATTCCCGATCTATTTCTTCCCCGACTGTGATTAAAAGCCCTTTACTCAAGGCTTCATCCTTTGCTAGAGGTTGGATATCTATCCAACTTTCCCGGTTCCGGATTTTAGAAAGAATCCTGGCTGAAGGTTCAAGAGGAATCTGTCCGCCATCTTCCCAATAAACCTTGTAACCGTTATATTCTTTTGGATTATGACTAGCAGTGATCACAATTCCGGCTAATGCATTAAGATGTCGAACAGCAAAGGAAAGCTCCGGAGTAGGTCTTAGGTCATCAAACAAATATGCTTTAATGTTGTTTTTAGCCAACACTAAGGCAGCCTCCAAGGCGAATTCCTTGGAATATTTACGGGAATCATAAGCGATTACCACTCCCCTTTGCATTTCTTCTGAGCCAAAATCAGATATATAATCAGCCAAACCTTGAGTAACTTTTCTTATAACATATCTGTTCATACGGTTTGTGCCGGCTGCGATAATTCCTCTTAACCCACCTGTGCCGAATTCGAGATCAGTATAAAAGCGGTCTTCAATCTCTTTTGCATCAGTTATACATACCAATTCTTCGCGAGTCTCTTCATCAACAGACGGGCGTTGTTACCATAGTTGATGTCGATTTTGAATCATTTCTGTCATGTTCTCCTTTCTATATTCCAAACATGATTATTCAGGAACTTTTAATTTCAGCCATAGCTGGAATATCTCCAAAATGGATGGAATATGGTGACATTGTATAGTATACCATAGTTTTCCTTTTTGAATTAATAATTGTCTGTTTGAGGCCAGGGAAAAACACCCTGAGAAAAATAACTAACCTCTGTTAATTATTATTCTCAGGGTGTTTCAATGATCCTATTATCAAGGTTAATTCTCAGAGATTTTTAGTAGATTATTTTAGTAAATATTTTTTACAGAACCTATTTCACATATTTTGTTAACAGTATTGTTACTAAAAATCTTTAGCCTAAAGCTGGATAGACTAGAAAGCCAACCAGTCCAGGACCTGTGTGAACTCCCATGGCGGGGCTTATTTGTCCAAAAATAATTTCCTTAACATTTGGCAAAGAACGGGCAGTTCGTTCCAAAACTCTTGCTTCGTGTTCAGCGCCACCATGAACTATTGCTACATTAGATAATTTATCCTGAACATGTTCGGACAAAACTTCAGTGAGCCTTCTAAGAGACTGCTCCCTACCTCGAACCTTAGTGTAAGTGTAATATTTTCCTTCCTCATTAATTGAGATTATGGGCTTAATATTCAAGAGTTCTCCAATTGTGCCTGAGACATAGCCAATTCGGCCTCCTCTTTTTAAGTACTCGAGAGTTGAAAGTACGTAGAACGCTTTAATATCTTTAATAACTGATTTACTAGTTTCAATCATCTTATAAAAATCCCAGGAACGTTCTCTTTCACGCGCAGCTTCTAAAACGGGAAAACCAAGACCCATTGAGAGAGTCTTTGAATCAATAACCTCAATTACCATATTCTTGAACTCTTCGGCAATAGTTGCTACCGCATTGTAAGTACCACTGAGCCCACTAGAAATGTGAATAGCAAGGACATGAGTTACTCCCTCGGCTGTTAAACGCTTAAACAATTCGGTAATTTCCCCCAACGAAGGCAGAGAAGTTTTGGGTACTTCTTCCTCAATAGTATCGTACACCTCTTGAGGAGTAATATTAATTCTATCTAGGTACTCCCGGTCTTTGTAAACAATATGTAATGGAAGCACCTCAATCTTATATCTTTCAATCATTTCTGGATTTAAGTCACACGCACTGTCAGTAACAATGGCGATTTTTGAATCATTTAATTGAGTAAAACAGGAATTTGGCATCAGTGTGATTTCCTTTCTCCTTAAACTAAAATAGTTTGCTAATACCAATGAGGAATTATAAAAATATCCACAATAATTCGACACATTTTACAAAAGTAGTATACCATAATCTGGCGTAAAAATGGAGGGCCAAACGCTAAAATCTACTGCATGCTCTAACTTTGACTTGTTAAAACAGGGCCTAGTCTATAACGACAAAAGCGAGTTCATTATTCAGAACTCGCTTAGTTAGAGCTTCGAAAAATATGTGATCAACACTTAACCGCATCCTTTCACTTTACTTTGCGTGTTTGCTCAGGAGGCGGGGATTTAAGAGGTTCAAGTCCGACTGAAGCTAAGATTGCCTCTATTATTTGTTTCTCTCTTTCCTTCATATGTTTCCTCCCTTCATTGCCTGAAATTCGGGCCTAGAAATAGTATATGGGTTTTTAGCCGAAACGTGCCAGTACCTTAGACTTTATTTTTTATCGTGGATACCAAAGGCGTTTTTACTTCGCTAGATTTAGGCTTCTTTTATTCCAGATTAAGGCTACTATTACTGTTAATAGCACAGCAACAAGCACTCTAATAACTAACAGAGGCCAAACAGGAATACCAAGTGGAATAAATACTAGGGTATCCTCTATAACAGCATGTGATGAGACTAGGAAAATAAAAGCTAAATACAGATCCTTTTTCGATACACCATCTTCCTTTACCGCTTGCATCATAACTCCTGCCCCATAGGCCAGTCCGAAGATTAACCCTGCTACTAGTGTTAAAGAAGTGTTCTCGTTCATCCCTAAAGCCCTTGTTGCTGGTGACATCCAACGCGAAAAAACTTGCAGCCAATTACGATCTTTTAGAATTTGAATGAAAACCATTACCGGGATAACTATTATGGCTACTTGAACTATTCCTAGAGTTGCACTCTCTATTCCTTTGTACAGAATCTGAACTACGCCATTTATATTTTCGTTCGTTTGAGGAATAAAGCCATATTTTGCAATTTCCTCACCACCATGCCAGACAAAGTTAATTACAACAGCAGCTAACAAAGCCAACCCAATTCGAATTCCCATGACTAGCCACATTTTAACTCCGACTCTAGCTGCAACAGATGACTCAATTAATAAGTTATGCGAGAAGGATATCATTATTGCCAAAATAAAAACATCTTTAACAGTTAAATCTAACGTTAGTATAGCCCCAATGCCAGCATAAATATTTAAGAAGTTGCCTAAAACTAACGGAATAGCCGCCTCACCTGGTAGGCCAATCCAACCCATAAGAGGAGTCAAAAGTTTTATACAGAAGCCGAGAATAGGAGTGTATTTGAGAATTGTAACGAGGACAGTTACAGGGAAGATCACTTTTCCTAGATCCCAAGTTGTGCGTAATCCTACAAAGAAGCCGCGTCTGATAGAACCCATTCTATTTCCTCCTAATTATTGCTGTTTAAAAATCGATGACTGTCAGTATCAGTTGTACGACAAATGTGTAATATTAGCTTATATGGCCTATATTGGAATATCATAACACATTTCAAGTTTTGTTGATTCCGGTGAAATTTTACTAGCTAAATAAGCAGAAAGCCAATCTCTGGGTTGGTTAATCAGGTTGAATGATTCAGAGTATTGAAAGAGATAATAAATAAGCCCCGCAACTTCATGGGGCATACTAGTCCATATATCTAGGAGTTTGGGAGATAGTTCACCGGTTAACAAAAAACCTGAAGTTCCGCTGGAGTTAATAAATGCTTTTAACCTTAAGTAGCGTTTAAGATAATGCTCTCTCCTCTGCCAGCTTGGATTAAACCCGTTTATTTCTCGGTGATTAAAGTAATCTTCCAGTTGTACTTCAAATAAATGTCTTCCTCTTCGATATGATTCCCTTTGGTTCTCAAAGGGTTCTACTCTATAGCTATTAAGTACTCTAAGGTACTTAAATCCTAAGTCCTTGTAGGATTGGATAGCGATAATGTTATTCGATAAAACTTCAAGAAACACGCGCTTAAGGCGTATTCTCTTAGCTTCAGCTAATTGGGCAGTCATCATCTGTTTGAATAATCCTTTGCCTCGATGGTCTGGATCTATAGCTGTACCAGCAATCCAACCATCATGCCCGTTAAATGCCAAAAGGGAGAAGCCTGCGACTTGTTCATTTGATAACAGGCTGATGGAATTTTTTAGTGAAACCTGACCAAGGTTGAGCCACAGATTCAGGTGTTCGATATCGTAAGTGAGATCATGAAAATACCCTTGCCAACAACGGTTCCAAGCTGAGGTCAGATCATGAATGGGTAGATATTCAAGTGTACATAGCTGAATCACCTTAGAAACTCCTTCCTAGCTAGTGGTACTCTGGATATAGTGCCCATTCCCCAGTACTCATTTCCGGTTTCAGTTCGACGTATGGGTAAAAAATAATGGATTAAGGTTAATCTATGCTTGATTCGCTCTCAAAATTCAAACTCCTTCTGAGTAAGTATATTTGTGTATATAACTTGACTAAGAGATGCTCTCTTGTGTTCAATTTATTACTTTTAAAGAATCTGAAAGGCGTTACCTAGTAATGGTAAACGCCTTTCAGGTTATTATAACTTTATGGAAATAGGTGAAGAACATCACCAACCACGGTGCCTGTTTGATTAGCCCAACCAGTATTGAATTCCAGAACGCTAGCTGCTTGATGGTATTTTGGTGATATTTCTCCGGGTATAAGATGATCAATAATACCAACTATTACTCCTGACTCATTTAAAAACCATATTGATAATGGGATGGACATACCTATCATGTGCACCTGCTTACAGGGCTGGATCCATAAACCTTCACCTTGAAATAGATTTTTTCGTCCTAATAAACCCTTTAGTCGGGTCCAGAATGTTTCCGCCCGCCATACAGTTTTTCCTACTACCATACCTGTTCGCTCATTGATTAAAGATACGGCATGCATTAAACAGTTCACTCCTGACCTTATTTCAGCATCTCAAGGATCTGAATTACGGCTGGTCCTAAAACGACTATGAAGATACTTGGAAAGACAAAAAAAAACAAGTGGAATCATCATTT
>JAJZSC010000271.1 GCA_021849995.1 Bacillota bacterium
TTACTGTGTTGAACCTCAATTCTACTCCTCACGTCCAAAGTTAAGTAGTGAATTTGAAACTGAAATTGGCGGACTTTATGCAGGAGGAGATGGAGCAGGTATTACAAGAGGTTTGGCTCAAGCAGGCGCTTGCGGTATTTCCATGGCCAGGGATATTTTACAAAGAATTAGTTAATAGATATTTGACCAACTCACTTTTTGTGGGTTGTTTTTTTACTCCAAGTTTATTACAAATTCAACAATACAAATCCAGTACTGGGGTCGGTTTTTCTTAAAGCGGTAGTATTCTTAATCTCTAGTAATACTACTTCGCCGTAGGTCCATATTTCGACACCCTCCCTAGTACAGCCGGTAATTGTATCCCTTCCTCGCCCAAATGAAGAATGCATATGCAGCTTGGGGATTTTATGTTCATTTAAAAACAAGGTTCCGATCCCTAATGATTCGCTTACTCCCAATAAATTCTCAACAATTACACCAGGGTTTTCGGTACCACCCTCTTTCGGGCCGGCAACAACTTTACTACCTTTATCAGCACCTCCAATGAAGGAAACAATAGCAGATTCTATCATGTGTGTTTGAGCGAACTCCTCAATAACATCTGGGATCTTATCTCCATGTTCAAGTCTTATGATAAAGGTTCTACCCAGGCTTGCTTCAGAATACTTCATACTTTATCTCCCTTACATTCGATAATTTGAACATACCTGAATCCATTTAACCCTCAGTCTTTTTTCAAGTTTTCTTTCACGGCCATTGAGGATTTACTTACCTACCCTCACAGACAGTATTAAAATACTTAACACACAAACGACAGTTCCATTCCGACCCCATTCTCGAACGTGAGCACGTAGGTTTATTATTTTGCATAGCAAAAAGAGGCCAGCCATCCGAACGGCCATGAAGGTTTGCCAGGTAATACTTTTTCTTTTGCAGGTCAAGAATGATGAAATCGTACAGGCAATCTAGGGTTCTTTCTATCCATCCAACCACTTCGTAATTTTCTTCTTGAGGGAATTTTTTCTCTTCACTAATAATTTCGAAGCGATGACCACGATTCTCAATTATATTTTTAGAATCTGCCTCAAGCACATTGCTCCCAATCCTTTCTTCATCACGGCCCAAGTACCGGATTTCTCGAAGACTATCAATATATTCTCTATCTATGACTGGTCTAGACTGCATTTTTGTCCTTCTTCCTTGTGCAGCTCAATCATTAAGTAAGCTTGAAAAATGATGCACGTAAAACGTAAATATGACTTCTTTTATCTAATTATCTTTCCCGTCGTTAGTTTAGGCTAAAAATAATACGCGAATTTGTATGTGAATCGCAAATTCGCGTTTACATTAATTTGAACAATTAAGATTTTTGAATTTTAGCCCAGGAGTCTCTTAAAGATACTGTTCGATTGAAAACAATAACGTCATCCCGTAAAGGTACTCTGTCAATACAAAAATAACCGTGTCTCAAAAACTGATAACTGCTTCCGGGGGCAGCAGTGGAAAGACTTGGTTCCACCAGACAATTCTCTAGTACTTCCAAAGAGTTCCGGTTGAACCTGGCCTTAGAACTATCTTCACCATCTGGATTATCACTTGTTTCATCACTATCTAAAAACAAATAGTCATATAGCCGGACTTCTGCCTTAATAGCATGTGGAGCAGAAACCCAGTGCAAAACCCCTTTAACTTTCTTGGTACTGGTAGAAGCCCCGCTCTTTGTCTCTGGGTCATAAGTACAACGCAACTCCAAAATCTCGCCGCTCTCTGGGTCCTTTACTACTTCCTCACACTTGATTATATAAGCGTGTTTTAATCTAACTTCATTTCCTGGATACAGCCTAAAAAACTTCTTCGGAGGTTCTTCCATAAAGTCGTCTTGTTCAATGTAAACCTCTCTGGAGAAAGGAATTATCCTAGTGCCCATTTCCGGGTTTTCAGGGTTATTCTCGGCCTCCAATTCTTCTACTTTCCCTTCTGGATAGTTTGTAATTACCACTTTTAACGGGCGCAAAACTGCCATTACCCTGGAAGCTTTTGTATTGAGATCCTCTCTGATGCAATGCTCAAGTAAGGCAGCGTCAACTGTGCTATTGCTTTTAGCAACTCCTATCCTATCACAAAAGTCCCGAATAGATTCAGGCGTATAACCTCTTCTTCGAAGTCCGGAAATGGTCGGCATCCTCGGGTCATTCCAGCCATCGACAATCCCTTGCTCGACTAATTCACGCAGCTTTCTTTTACTCATTACGGTATTGGTAAGATTGAGCCGCGCAAATTCTATTTGCTGAGGATGTGAGTTTATGGTGATATTATTAATTATCCACTCATAAAGGGGACGGTGATCTTCAAATTCAAGAGTACAAATTGAGTGAGTAATTCCCTCAAGCGCGTCAGAAATCGGGTGAGCATAATCATACATTGGGTAAATGCACCATTTGTCTCCGGTTCGGTGATGGTGTGCTCTCATAATTCTATATAGCACCGGGTCACGCATATTCAGATTGGGAGAAGACATATCAATCTTTGCCCTTAAAACCCTTGACCCGTCTTCAAATTCTCCAGCCCTCATCCGCTCAAACAAATCTAAATTCTCCTCAACCGAGCGGTTCCGATAAGGGCTTTCCTTTCCTGACTCAGTCAGAGTACCCCGGTATTCCCTTATTTCCTGAGCACTCAAATCACATACAAAGGCCTTTCCTTTCTTAATAAGCTCTACAGCAAAGCCGTAAAGCTTTTCAAAGTAATCAGAGGCATAAAACAACCTATCATCCCAACTAAAACCCAGCCATTTAACATCTTCCATTATTGAGTCAACATATTCGATATCTTCCTTGCTGGGATTAGTGTCATCAAAACGCAAATTGCATAGACCATTGTATTGCTTGGCAATCCCAAAGTTTAGACAAATAGACTTCGCATGCCCGATGTGAAGATATCCATTCGGCTCGGGCGGAAACCTGGTATGAACCCGGTTATTATTCTTACCCTGCTTCAAATCCTCGTTAATCATATTCTCAATAAAATTAGTGTTTTGAGTATTAGTCATATCCCCTGCTCCCCTTCGGCTTATCTTTACTTCAATATTTTCCTCTAAGTTCGTGATCATTGCAACAATTTCCTCTCATATTATACATCATGATTCTATTATTGCCAGAGTTGTCGAGTTTTTCTCCAATTTTTGGGGCACATTATAATAAATTATAGATTGGAGGTTAAGTCTATGAATAAAGAAATAAAAAAACCAACCGTGGCCCCTGGGGATGATAGGTTCTTAGATTCAGAAGCTTCGCAGGAGGATTTGAAAAAAGGTGATTATACGAAGGTAATAACTCTTTCCTATGATGAAGTAGATGCGAGTTATAGTAAACGAGATTCTAGACAGAAAGATGATTAGGCAAAATCAAACTCTCTTTCATGGCTCATAGATCATCTTCCTGGTCATACCACCATCGATTACGATGTTGGTACCTGTCATAAAATCATTACCAGGGTTCGATAAAAACAAACAGGCTTTAGCTATATCTATGGGCTTACCCACTCTTCCAGAGGGATGTTGGAGATGGTCGATCTCCCGTAATGAGTCGTAATCTCCTGTTTCTATCCAGCCCGGACTAATACAATTGACTTGAATATTGTCAGATGAGAATGAAATGGCCATGGCATGGGTAAGTGCAATTATACCGCCCTTCGAAGCTGCATAAGCCTCTGTGTTTGGTTCAGACATAAAGGCCCTTGTTGAAGAAATGTTGACAATAGAACCTCCTCCATGATCTTTCATTACTTTAGCTGCTTCCCTGGAACAGAGAAAAATCCCTCTCAGGTTAGTATTAAGAACATAATCCCACTCATCAACCGCAAGGTCATAGGGGGAATTGATTCTAGAAACCCCGGCGTTATTAACCAGTATATCTATAACCCCAAAACTTTCCACCACTTTTTGAAAAAGTCTGACGATATCATCAGGATTATTCACATCAGTATTCACAAACAATCCTTCTCGCCCGTTACTATTAATCTCTTGGACCAGTCGCTCTCCATTCTCGGAATCCTTATCTGCTATTACTAACTTAGCTAAATTTGCGGAATACTCCAAGGCAATTCCTTTCCCTAGACCATTTGCTGCACCAGTAACTACTACTACTTTGTCCAAAAAATTCATGAATCTATCCTCCTAGTCAGTGCTAAAACAACAAATAAACTCCTATAGTCCTAGTCTACCAGATTCTCCCTCCGAGCTCAAAATCCTTTTCTGATTTTCACTTTATGGAGTGTCATTATCTGAAGGCGCTTCCTAACGGCATAAGTGTGCACCCTAATATGCAAACAAGAGTAAGGTAGCGCTATATTTCTCTAGCGGTACCTTACTCTTGTGGCTCAATTTCCTTAAACCCAAAAATCGAACAACATTTTAGAATAGAGTCATTACTTTCTACATATTAGCCTTATCTTTATAAAGAACTTCATAAAGATCGTCCAAATGTTTCAGCAACACGATCCAAGCGGTTCATAAATTGTTCGAACTGTTCAAGGTCAAGAGACTGAGGACCATCACTTAGTGCTTCCTCAGGATTTGGGTGCACTTCTATAATTAATCCATCTGCGCCCGCAGCAATTCCTGCCATAGCTGCAGGACTTACTAAAGTTCTCTTCCCGGTCCCATGGCTTGGATCAAGTATTACAGGAAGCCCTGATAATTCTTTTACTGCAGGAATAGCAACGACATCTAAAGTATTTCTGGTATACGTTTCAAACGTCCTTATCCCACGTTCACAAAGAACTACTTTATCATTACCTTCTGAGAGAATATACTCAGCTGCAAATAACCATTCTTCAATAGTGGCTGCCAAACCCCGCTTTAATAAAACTGGTAGCTTTAGTTTACCTACTTCGGTCAAAAGTGTGAAGTTTTGCATATTACGCGAGCCTATCTGTAACATATCAGCTACTTCAGCTATATTTTCTATTTGTCTTGCATCCATTACTTCGGTTATAACCGGCAAACCAGTAAGTTCTTTGACCTCTTTTAATATCCTTAGGCCTTCTTCCCCTTTTCCTCTAAAGGAATAAGGAGAAGTTCTGGGCTTGTAAGCCCCTCCTCTTAAGATGTTTGCTCCCGAACGTTTAATGCTTGTTGCAGTTTGTAGGAGCTGATCATAACTTTCTATAGCACAAGGGCCGGCAATAACCACAAGGTCCCGGCCTCCAATTGCTAAATTGCCCACCTTGACTACATGTTTTTCCTTGACTAAATCTTCGGCATTTATGGTGTTCATCATTGCTCCTCCTCGATGGTAACTATTAAATAACTATCTTTCAGCCGCTTAATCACT
>JAJZSC010000272.1 GCA_021849995.1 Bacillota bacterium
GGTGAAGGGGTTGCTTGCATATACGGAACACCATCAATAATTTCTACTCTTTCATCTTCAGGCCATGCTAGGTAGTCTGCATACGTGTATTGTCTTTCTACTTGGGGTAATGATGGCATAATAGCACTCTCCTTTATTCAAGATAACAATCTTCTGCACATAGCCATTGAGGAATCCTGTTAAAATTTTTACTTCATCATATATACGATATTTTATAATAATCATGTTAAAGATCATCAACTGTCGGAATTGACAGGCCTTTGTTCTTCATGAGCGATTAACGTCTAAGTCATGCAAAGATACTCAAACATATTATACCATTAATTGACATGCTGATAAAGGAACGTCTTCAGCAATTTTTATATTGGATGGGAAATGCATAGCCTATCGGCCGTTCGCTGGAGTAACTGACCGATTCCTTTAACCAATTATATTCCTAAACTTAACAATTCCTCAAAACGATCGATCAAATAGTCATATTCTTCTACCTCACCAAAGCCATATCTTGCATATACAAACGGAATTCCCGCCACTTTGGCTGACTGAGCATCTCCCATGGTATCTCCCACATAAATAGGTTTTTTTAGTTCATTTCTTGCTATGATGATTTTATTGGTTCCCCCTTTCGACAAGCCTGTTACACCCCAACACTCAAAATCACTGAAGTATTTATGTAAGCTGTGGGCCTTAAAGAAGGCTTGGATATAGCCATCCTGACAATTACTGACTATGAACAATTTGTATTTTTGAGCTAACTTTTCAAGAGTTTCTTCTAATTTAGGGTATAACATTCCGCCATGTTCCTCTAAATAACCTTGTTCTGTTTCACAGAATTCTTTCATTACTTTCCTTTGCAAAGCTTCATCTAAATCAGGGAACAACTTTTTGCCTATTTCGTCCATTGGCAGCCCCATGCATCCTTGCATATCTTCAGGTGTTACTGCTTTTGTAATGTTGGGATAGTTTGCTAAGACCGTTTGCCAGGCCTCACAAATTCCTGCTATGGAATTCCAAAGAGTGCCGTCTAAATCGAAAATAATACTATCAATCTCCATTTTCTTACCATCCTTTTAATTGTTACCGATCCAATATGTTTGCTTCGCAGCAGAATAACGTCTCCGCACGCCTAAAGATAATGTCGCCTGAGCCTAGCAATCTCTTTATTTATAGGGCGTACTCTTTAGCAAAACTTGTTCGTAGCCAGTCGTTCTAAGCTTTGGTTACATGACAATTGAAGAAATCATGCGAACCTCCATAGGGATGCTAGAATCCTTATTAGAATGGCCAGACTCACGAGTGTGATATCATACAGATCGTCTGATTTTAAACTTCAAAACAATCGAATTTGTGGTTGTTTATTTGATTTACTCTTTCTGTCTGTTATTTTTTCACCCTCTGCTATTGAACCGATAAGAATTTTACCTTCTAGCTTGTGGGAGTTATAACGCCACAGAGTGGTATCCGGACTGTCATTAGCGTAACAATAAACACAGCCATTGGGGCAGGTGTTATAGGCCCCGATATCAATGCTTTCCATACAGCCGCAGCCGTGACGCTGATTCTTATCGGGTGAAATATTTAAATCACAGCCGCAAACTTCTTCTAGCATCGCTCGGTCAATACAGCTTGCCTTTTCGATTCCATAAAGTGTCAGGTCTGCTTTTTCAGAACAGGCCTTTGCTTTAAGTCCGTAGGCCTTGGCGGTTTTCCCGATAAAGCCGGCAAGTTCAGCTTTCTCTTCATCAGTAATTTCACGGATAAGTGATGTTTTTAGTTTTCGATAGACTTGAACAAAGCTGATGGTAACACTTTCAGTGAAAGGTGCAAGTTTTTGGCAAAGCCGTTCAAAGTTTAATTTATGATAATCTATGGTTAACATAGCATTGAGCACAATTGGGTCATATCGCCACAACACTCGCTCTTTGCCAATTTGTTGGGAAAGCTCAATAAAGGTGTCCTCAATAGACAGTTTATCGCGCAGGTTTTGTTCTATAGTGCGGTCATAAGGTGTCAGCGTAAACTGAAAATAGTATTTGTATCCCATCTCATCAATAAGTTTAAGTGAACTGAGGATATTTTCTGCATCCTTTGTCCAGAATACTAGACAGTCAACCACCTCGGGATTAAGCGGCAGGCACGAAATCTGTGCGTTGTTCCTCGGGTTTCTGGTAACTATAAATCCTGCTTTCAAGTGGTTTATAAACCATTCTGAATAATAACAGGGAATATCTGTTCGCCGGGACGCTGAAACTATCATTAAACATCACTCCCATCACAACACTGAAAACTCAACTATGATTATAATTTCTAAAACTTGATTCATTCTTTTAAATAAGGCTAGGCTGGAGTTAGATTTGACAACAATACGAGCCTTCTCAATTGCTGGCTCTCTTTACCGTGAAATAAGCGGCCAATCCGATAATCCTACAATTATACGATTATCGGGCTGGCCGCTTATTTCGCGTAAGGAATCGGTCCCGGACTTATATGCTCTCACGCCTGATTTGTACTTAGCCAATGATCTATCTTTAAATTTTATAAGTATTGTCTAACACTATCAATAGTGATACTTTGAATCAACTGTGGTATACTACAATCAAAGAGGAGTCATGTTAGTAGCATTACTCCAAATAACAGCCGCTTAAAGAGCGGTCGGCGTCAAAAGTGCGGAATAGACCGAACCTTTGTTGTGAGGCGGTCTATTTCCGTTTATGGAATGAAAGTATTAACACCACCAATGTTGCAAATAAATTATAGCATACAAGCACTCAATCTTGGGTGCTTTTTATTATGTCTAAGTGGTTTAAGAATTATCTTATGCTATTGATGATTTATGAATCCCTGATGTTGCTAAGATTATCACAAGCATAACTGAAAAAAGTATACCCCATTAAACCCTGTATCTCTCCGTTTTAATTACTTATTACTTCCCTTTCATCATTTTGATTAGAAATTAAAGCATCGATTAGTGTCTCCTCGTAGGCTTTCATGCCCGACTGGGTCAGATGAACACCGTCTGGGTAAAAATAATCCTCATGTCCACTACTGATCAAATGCCAGTCTATCAGCTTAGTATTTGGGTATGATTCCGCTACCTTTGTCAGGGTCTCATTTACTACTGATTCCCAGGGCTTCGGGACACGCGTATTCACCAGCAAGATTTTTTCAGCTCTTTGCAGGGAGTCTAGGGTGTTAATTAACTGTTTTTCTGTGAACGAACCGTTTGTTCCTAATTCAATAATTACAATTTTTTCGAGCTTACCTTCTTTTTGGAGCTTAGAAATGAGATCCGGAGCCTGATACATCTGCCTGCCAAGTTGCGCGTCGATTACAATACCAGGCAGGCGGTTTTGCAAAACAGGCGCTACAGTGATCATTAAGGAATCTCCAATGATCGTAATATCATCCCCGCTGATATCACTTTTCTTTTCTGTCGCTTTAGGTTCAATGTTAGCGATCTCATCTTTGTTAGCTACTTGAGCTTGGTTTTGAGTAACATGGCTCTTGGCTAAAGCTTTTTCGGAAATTTGCATGCCCCCATTGAGGGCAATGTCATTAAGTTAAGCTCATGAGAAACCCCAGCGGTAGAAAAGTGATACCGCTGGGGTTGTCGCATACACGGAATAACATAGAAAACACGGGTGTTTTTGAATTTTGAGCAACACAAATGCAGATGCCCGAAAAGCATCTGTAAAAGTCCTATCACACATGTTAAATCTCAAATAATTCTGTACTGGAACCCGACTGCTGAAATCGAATTTTGATATCTAGGAAATTGTCGGCCAGGGCGTATTGGGGAAAGGTGCTTACCTATCAGTTTAAGAACTTGGACCGCTGGAATTAACTCTCTCAAAAATTGACGGCATATATTTAAAGCCACTGGAAAATTTACTCGCAAATCTTTAGGAATACTGATGTGGTGCATGATAATGGAAGAGTAATTGTATAGAATTAGTCTGGCAAAAATCTCTTGCAATATAAAATCCTTCTTTTTGCTGTGCAGACTCGCCAAACCCACAGCATATTTAAGTTCCTTAAAAGATGTCTCAATTCCCCAGCGCAGATTATAGAGCTGTTTTATTTTCTCCGGCGGAAAATCTTCGGCATTGAGATTTGTATAAACCGTTTCATACACACCATCAGCAATAGCGACGCGAACGGCACGAAAATGTAAATCATAAAACTTGGAATCTTTCGGTTTAATGAAGTCAAATGTCGTATGTGGCTGTATCCATCGATACCGATGGGGGTATGCTTTTAGAAGCGATAACGTTTCTTTGGTTTGGCGCCGTGTGAGGGTTAACGTGATTTCTTCATCGTATTCCGGGCAATTTGGTAGAGAAAGCCTTGATATAATCCCATAGGATTCTTTCGCCCGGATGATATAGTACCATGATTTCTCCTGAAAATGAGCGATATTGTTGAATGACTCATATCCACGATCCATGATTGCAATTACATTTCCACTGATTTCAGACTGGTCTACCATGGATACTAAGGCTTTATGCTCATTCATGCCTTTCTTGGGTTGCACGGATGCATCGACATAAACCTTGCCCATCAGGTCATACATAGCATCCAAATGCACAAGATTGTAACTTTTGCTATCTTCGCTGTTCCTGATGGAGGAGAATCCATCATTTGAATTTGACGGAAGTCTCAAATCCGAACCGTCAACAGCGAGCAGCCTGTAGTCTTGTAATGAATTCTCCGATACTGCTAACCTTGTAAATTCGTGAAATAGTAGTTTCAGTGCTTCTGGACGAATTTTGTCTCTCTGTTGGACAAATGCTGAGGCGGTTGCAGTCTCTGACGAATAGCCCAGCCAATCATATAATTCTTTTGAAAGGCTGTTGCCTCCCATGCCTACTAGCATAAGCAGCATAGTATGCAGTGATAATTTGCGTTCGCGTGAAAAATCTTGCCCTGGTCGTTTCACGCAAGCTGGTAAATCTGCTGTGATTGAGCGTATCGCTTGGTGCAGCGCAATTCGTACCTGCTCTGGATATGCTTTCTTTTTCATTTTAGAAGGCCTCCTTAAAAATGTCCTCATTTTCAAGGCGAAGCCTTCGATTTTCATTAATTTGTCAAGTGTTTTATTACAATTGATAAATTTTATATGCCCACCTGTATGTATAAGAAAAACACAACCATCTTAATCTGGATGGTTGTGTTTTTCAGGCCTTAACTTAATGACATTGCCCACAAGGGGAGCATATCAAACTTCGAAGGTCTTTTCCGACCTGTGCAGGAATTCTTAACTGTAATTTTTGAAATGATTTAATGGGGTTTGAGGCTTTTAGTAATTCAAATTCACCCTTAACCTTG
>JAJZSC010000273.1 GCA_021849995.1 Bacillota bacterium
GGACAGGAGATTGCCGACGTTGTAGGCTGCCCAAACGGCTCCGGATAGACACAAAACAACTAAGGCTTTTTGATACAATAAGATGTTTTTAATACTGTTGAAGCTGTACATATTACCCCCTAAAGATCAACAAATTTTGTTTTAGGTGTGTGTACAGTATAACAGTATAACCCTACCTTTTATGTCGTTTTATGACTGTTGAAAAAATTTACTTATAACTCAGCTTTCCCACACTAATCCAACTGCTGCCCTGGTAGAGATAGGAATCTATACAAGATCCGTTTTAGGAATCCAAGAAGCAGATTACCGATATTGTTCTGCTAAAAAATTTTAATGATCTGTTTTCCAACCAATTATTATTAGATTATGTTCCTGGTAAATAGGTTGTATAAACTATCCCTTTCGGAGCAGTACGCGCCTCGTTGATACTACCCGCTTATAATGGAAAGCATCTTTTGATGTGATATCTTGAAAATGAAGCTCCAAACAACAAGTATGATATATTATTTTAAAAAGAAGTGCTCCAAATGAAAATCCCCATTGAGCGGAAAGTAAAGATTGCCAATGTGCAGCAAATTATTGATGGAAAGATAAGTGCACAACAGCAGCAAAAGAGTGAGGCGTTCATAATGCAACTGGTTAAAACAATATAAGAAAAACCGGCAAATGCACTGCCGGTTCGGATAATCAAAAGCCAGAAGATGAAGAAAACCAAAAGCTCTATGAGAAAGTAACGAAGGGTTGGAAGCGAGGTTGAGTTCTTACAAAAATGTGTCAGCGTACTTTGCAAGTGGCCACGGGAAAGTATGTGGTAATCCAGAAGCATCTTTGGGCATCCTCAGTATTCATAAAGCCTATAAGCTGCTTGGAGTTACTTGCAGTGGATAGATATTGCGATTGGTTACGGACACCGAAGCATCGCCAAATTTGTTGGGAGTTTAATATTTGAAAAATTTCATAACACCTATGTGTTATTCGAAAAATAAAAGCTGCGTCGGTGTCAGAATCAGTTTATAGGATCAGCGATTCACTGGATGATTTTTACCGTATGGGTAGACTCTTCCCAGATCACCTGGCAACCTATAGCCTCCGAGATAAAACGGAGTGGAACCATTGTCCGGTCCTTAATGATTTTAGCAGGCACGTCCAGAGCTACTTGTTCACCGTTTTTATATGCGATTCCGTCTATCACAAGCTTTATTTTTATACTGTTCTTTACAGCCGTCACCATTTTGGCCTCACTGTTCCACTGAACATCAGCTCCAAGCGCTTCAAAGATGCTTCTTATAGGAACCAAGATTCTGTCGTTTTCGCTCAGAGGCGGCACGTCAAAAGCAAGTTCCTGACCGTTTAAGAGAACTTTAATAACGTCTGTGGCCTTAATTTCAAATTTGTTGACTTTTCCAAAACCGTCGCCCGCTTTGTTCGTTGCGAAGGCTTTAAAGTAATATGTACCCGCCTTTAAATCAGCCAACTCTTTACTAAAAACAGTCACCGAATTAGCTGAGCCCATTATAAGCTTATGTGGAGTCGTTTCGTCCTCGCCCCAGTAAAAGCCATATTCGATAACTTTTCCAACACATTCGGATACTTCACCATTAAGGGTTGCTGAATTCCCGTTACTTGTTGCATCTATTGTCGAAACCAACGGCTTCGAATATTCGCCTCACCCGTATGCTGTATTTACGTTTAATAAAGTTCCGATAACAACGAACAATCCTACCAATAAAAATACACTAAGCGGTCTTCGAAATGTACTTTTAAAAAAAGACATCACTTTCACCCCTTTGCTAAATAATTAAATGAATAATAAAATTATACATGCCCATTTATTGGTGTGCAAGTTATAATTTACCATGGGATGGTGGGTAATTTTTAATTTCCAAATATAATATTAGTTAGTAAGAGATAGTCAGAAATTAACAATCATGCTTGCTTTTATCTGTAAATAAAGGCCCTTTTGTCAGACCCTCCGTTTCTTATAGCTTCCGCAAAATCAGTAGGTAGGCCACATTTTTCAATCTCTTCAGCTGTTTTCTCGTAATTATACGCAACTTCCAGAATTTCTGCCTTAATTCCATCACTACTACTAATTTCAACTATTACATAGGTGCTGTTAGGCTTGCCGTGTTTTGGTTTACCGACACTTCCGGTATTTATTATATAACCGTTAGATAATTTCTTTATATAAGGGATGTGGGTATGGCCACATATCAGAATGTTTGCCTTATTTTCTGAAAGTAAATCGTTTAGATAGCCCTCATCAGTTCCTTCATGTAAATATTCATTCATTGCCCTAGGGCTCCCGTGGACGAGAAGAATCTTATAATCAGCAACTGAAAGCCTCAACTCACCTGGCAGCTCACTTAGCCATTTTCTGTTAACGTTTGAGGTGTTTTCTTTGGTCCAGGCAATCGATTGCTCTCCAAGTAAGAGTGATTTTTCGTCCTTATAATCACAGCCGCAAATAAATCTCATGTTACCGATGGCGTCATCGTAATTACCCATCACAGTAGGTATTTGGCTAATCTTAATCAACTCTATTACTTCATTTGGCCGGGGCCCATATCCAACCAGGTCGCCAGTACAGTAAATATTATCGACACCCCTGTTTGAGATATCTTTTAATACAGCCTCCAGAGCATATAGATTGCTGTGTACATCAGACATAATGGCAAATTTCATAATCTTAACCTGCCTTATATTTCAAGTAGCTTATCACCTTTTAATTCATTACCACTCCAACCGATGACTGCAAAGTTACCATTTGAATGGGTGCTAACCCTATTTATCCATTCAATTTCATTGCTTGCTTTTGCTCTAAGCAGTTCATTAGTCGTACCTGTTTTATAAAGTGAAGAATTGATAACCCACCATTTACTATGAATACCTGCCCGTTTTAAATCTTCTTCCAGTCTCATAGCTTCATAAACAGGTGTTGCTTCTGCAAGCGTTACAATGATGACTTCAGTTTCATCAGCATTGCGTAATCTTGGCAGCAATTTTTTTACTGACTCAGGAATATCACCTTGGGAACGCTGAATTTCCTTATGATAACTTTGGGTGGAATCAAGGAGTAATAGTGTATGGCCTGTTGGAGCAGTATCGATAACAACAGTCTCATTTTTAGCCTTTTCCACTATTTGGGCAAAAGCTCTAAACACTGCGATCTCCTGAGTACAAGGTGAACGCAAATCTTCTTCCACATAAGCAAGATCATCATCAGACATTGTTTCTCTTGCCTTTGAAAGCACCTCATTTTGGTATTTTCTTAATTCCTCATTTTCGTCTATATGGCTAAGGGTAATTCCACTTCCTTCATCGATTACAAATTTTAGATGGGCAGCGGGGTCGGTAGTGGTTAGATGCACTGTTTTACCTTTCGCTGATAATCCCCGAGCTATTGCCGCCGCAATAGTGGTTTTGCCAACGCCGCCTTTACCCATTGTGAAAATAACTTTTTTCCCTGAATGATATAAGTCGTCGATAACATCTTTAAGCTGTGGAATGGTAGCTGCCTTAATTTTTTCCTCACGGTAAATAGAATTATTCTTTGTCAAAAAGGCCCTTACGTTATCTAGACCTGTAATGTTATAGGCTCTAAGCGGAATCGTATAAGTTGTGATTTTCCTTAGTGCCTCTGGTGTTTGCTCTAAATCTTTTTGTTGCTTTTCATACAAATTTCGTGAAACACTATCGTCATAGGAGGTCAGCACTCCGTTTATAACCATTATTTGATTGTTAACACCCAGGTCTGAGAGTTCCTTTGAAGCACGTTCTGCTTCCTTAAGGGGTGCTAATTCGGGACGTGTAACAAGAATGAGGGTAGTGAGTTTTCCATCTGATAATGTTTCTACTGCCTTTTTATAGACCATCTTTTTGCTCTCCAACCCTGATAATTGGCCTAAACAGGACGCACCATGGGTGTTCTCGCTGATAAACTGACTCCATGCAGACGGTAGCTGTAACATTCTGAGGGTATGACCTGTAGGTGCGGTATCAAAAATAATATGATCATATTCTGACTGTGTTTTTTCATCAGTGATAAAGTTTGAAAACTCATTAAATGCTGCTATCTCAACCGTACAGGAACCGGAAAGCTGTTCTTCCATATTGTTGATCACTGCATCAGGCAGTTTTCCTCTGTATGGTGCAATAACGCTTTCACGGTATTCAGCAGCAGCCTTTATCGGATCAAGATTTGCAACAATAAGATTTTGTACTTCTTTTATAGCAACACCTTTGTTATCAAGGTCAGTGTCAAAAACGTCCTGTAAATTGGAAGCAGGATCAGTACTAATTAAAAGTACTTTCTTCCCGTTATCTGCAAGGGTTACAGCAGTTGCACAAGCAGTTGATGTTTTACCTACACCACCCTTGCCTGTATAGAATAAGTATTTGGTAAGATTTATATTTTGTGGGTTAAAATTATTCAATTTAAGTAGTCTCCAATCTTTTTCTGAGCATCTCATGATAGTGAAATGTGACAGAGAAATTTTCCCCTGCCACATGAGTTTTATTTGATTCTTAAAATACTATCAACAACAGCCTCCCCCAGAACAGTCACAACCTCCAGCCCTTTTCTTGTCTGCTGCTTTTGGTTGTTGCCCTAAAAAACTAATTGGTACATTCAAGAGTTGGACCAATTCTATATTGGTTGGATATCTACCAACAATCTTGATTTCACCGTCCAAAAGTGTAATAGGCAAATCTTCAACTCCATCGTTGTTTAAAAACTCACTCACAACTTTATTGTTGATAAATTCTTCTGGTGCGCTCGACAGGTTGAATCTATCAACCTCAACACCATTTGATTTTAGTGTACTTAGGACAGTTGATATTCTAAGTAATTCTGGATCTACACTCACGCCACAAACACCAGTGGAACAGCATAAAGCAGGCTCAAAAATTTGCATCTTTTTCATAAAAATCACTCCTATTAATTTTATTATCCTTGTAAAGGAAATTTCTTTTCCTCACCCTTAACAATTATCACCAAACCAACATACTCACTATCACTATGCTCTAGGATGGTTGCGGAACTCATTTATGCAGATGTGCCAATCTTCGTTAAACTTTTTTCTTTCATTCTACAGTAAGACTCTTGATCGTCTTCCAAAACAGGGGATACCGGAATACCCCTTAAAATTCTCTCCTCTACTGCAAGTAGGGCTAGTCTTTTAAATTCATTGTGATTGTCTATAAATGCCTTGCCATTAATAGAGTAATAGATCCATTTGCCTTGTCTTCTACCAGAAATTAAGTTCGTACTTTTTAGTATCCCCAGGTGATGTGATACTGCCGGCTGGGACATTCC